>NZ_QTKI01000219.1:0-7897 GCF_010820945.1 Rhodopseudomonas sp. BR0C11 | reverse complement strand
ATGCGATCGAGGATCTCAAGGTCCACGCCGCCGCCAAGGCGCGCGAAGAGGCCGACGCCCGAATCCGCCAGGATGCGATCGCCGCCGCGCAGCGCCGTGCCGACATGCACAAGCTCGCCGACGATTTCGAAAGCGCGATCGGCGAGATCATCGAGACGGTGTCGTCGGCCGCGACCGAACTGGAAGCTTCCGCCGGCACCCTGAACGTCAACGCCGAGCGCGCCCAGCATCTCACCGTCAGGGTTGCCGGTGCCTCGGAAGAAGCCTCCACCAACGTGCAGTCGGTGGCGTCGGCGTCCGAGGAGATGACCGCGTCGGTCGAGGAGATCAGCCGCCAGGTGCAAGCCTCGGCCAAGATCGCGTCGGATGCGGTCGAGCAGGCGGCCCACACCAATCACCGCGTCGAGGAGCTGTCGCAGGCTGCGGCGCGGATCGGCGACGTCGTCGAACTGATCAACACCATCGCGCAGCAGACCAACCTGCTGGCGCTCAATGCCACCATCGAGGCAGCGCGTGCCGGCGAGGCCGGCCGCGGCTTTGCGGTGGTGGCCGCCGAAGTGAAGGCGCTGGCCGAGCAGACCTCGAAGGCGACCGGCGAGATCGGTCAGCAGATCGCCAGCATCCAGTCGGCGACGCACGAGTCGGTCGATGCCATCAAGGGCATCGGCGGCACTATCGAGAAGATGTCTGAGATCGCCTCGACCATCGCCTCGGCGGTGGAAGAGCAGGGCGCCGCGACTCGGGAGATCTCGCGCAATATCCAGCAGGCGGCCGAAGGCACCCGCGCGGTGTCGTCGAACATCGTCGAGGTCGAGCACGGCGCCAGCGGCACGGGGGCCGCGGCCGGCGAAGTGTTGCATGCCGCGCAGTCGCTCGCTGGCGAGAGCAATCGGCTCAAGCTCGAGGTCGGCAAGTTCATGCACACGGTGCGCGCGGCCTGACGGCTGCGCGTTCCGTCACCGCCGGGCCGCGATGAACACGCCGGCGACCACCATGGCGTAGCCGGCGAGGTGAAACAGCTCGGGCTTTTCGCCGAGCAGCACGATCGCCATCACCGAGCCGAACACCGGCATCAGATGCAGGAACGGCGCCGAGCGGTTCGGCCCGATCAGCGCCACGCCGCGGTTGAAGCAGAGATACGCCAGCATCGACGGGAAGATCACCACATAGGCGAGCGTCGCGACGCTGAGCCAGTCGGCACTCGGCCGCACGCCGCTGGCGTATTCCCAAGCGCTGAACGGCAGCAACAGCAGCGCGCCGCAGCCGGTCGTCACCACGATCAGCGACAGCGGATGGGTTGCCGGCCGCTTCGGCATCAAGGCCGAATACAGCCCGAATGCGCACAGCGCGCCGGCCACCATCAGGTCACCGCGGTTGAGTTCGATGCCGGCCAGCGCCGCGAAGTCGCCGCGCAGGATGATGGTGAGCACGCCGAGCAGCGACAGCGCGATGCCGGCCGCTTGCATCCAGGTCAGCCGCACGCCGAACAGCAGCAGCGACCACAGCGCCACGAACAGCGGCCCGGAGGACTGCATCAGCAGCGCGTTGAGCGCCTGGGTGTATTGCAGCCCCCAATACGACAGCGCGTTGTTGATCGCGAAGCCGGTCGCCGACAGCACGATCATCAGCTTCCAGTGGTGCAGCAGCTTGCGCCAGTCGTGGCGCAGATGCGGCCAGGCGAACGGCAACAGCAACAGCATCGCGCCGACCCAGCGCGCGCAGCTCAGCGTCACCGGCGGCACATGGCCGGCCACCGCGCGGCCGAGCACGATGTTGCCGGCCCAGAACAGCGAGGTCAGGCTGAGCAGCAGATAAGGCTGGTGGGCGAGCCAGCCGAAAGCGGAGCGGGACCAGGCGATCAAGTCGAGGGCCGGGGCAAGGGAACCATTTTGGTCTTCGTGCCTGAATTCACGTCGGCGCAAAAGAGGCGTGCGGCGGATTGCTGGCATGCGTCGCGAGTGTTGGCGTGGGCGGTGAGTTCCATGCACGGCGCGGGTGGAAGCGTTGCTGCGGCGCGGTTGGCCGCGGCAAAGAATCGGCTACCACGTCGCCGGCGATCTGCGCATGCTGGCGCACGGATCGAGTGGGGCGAAGATGAGTATCGACGAGTTGAACATCGAAGGGTTGACGGCGCTCGACCGGGACGATCCGGGCCCGGTGGTGATGGTGAACCTGCTGCGGTTCAACGAGCAGTCCGGAGATGGCGACGGCACCGGCTGGGATGCTTACTTGCGCTACAGCGCCCAGAAGGTGGCGCTGATCAAGGAGCATGGCGGCATGCTGCTGTGGAACGGCAACGCCAAGGGCATCGCGCTCGGGCGCTCCGACCACGCCCCTTGGGACTATGTCTCGCTGGTGTATTACCCGACGGTCGCGGCGTTCATGGCGATGATGCGGTCGCCGGAATATCTCAGCCAGTGCGAGCCGCATCGGCGCAACGCCTGCGCCGATCACCTGATCATCTGCACCCGCGAGGCGTTCAGCAAGTTTCACATCCCGGTGAAGTGAGCGCTGGCGCGCTCACGCCGTCTTCGGCTTGCGCGCCGCGATCACCACGCCGGTCAGCACCAGTGCGTAGCCGACGGCGTGGTAGAGGTGCGGCTGCTCGCCGAGAAACAGGATGGCCATCGCCGAGCCGAACACCGGCACCAGATGGAAGAACGGCGCCGAGCGGTTGGCGCCGATCAGCCGGACGCCGCGGTTGTAGCAGAGATAGGCCAGGATCGACGGGAACACCGCCACATAGGCGAGCGCGCCAAGATTGCGCCAATCGATCGCCGGCAGCGGCTTGGTGCTCAGCTCCCAGATTTCGAGCGGGATCAGGAACAGCGCGCCGCAGCCGAAGGTGAAGCCGAGAAACGACAGCGCGTGCATCGGCGGCCGCTTCTGCGTCAGGGTGGTGTAGAGCCCGAAGCTCGCCAGCGCGCAGACGAACAGCACGTCGCCGCGGTTGAGATCGATCGCGGCGAGTTCGGCGATGTTGCCGTGCAGGATGATCACCACCACGCCGATCATCGACGAGCCAATGCCGATCGCCTGGGTCAGCGTCAGCCGCATCCGCAGCACGATCAGCGCCCACAGCGCCACGAACAGCGGCGCGGTGGATTGCAGCAGCAGCACGTTGAGCGCCGAGGTGTACTGCAGCGCGGTGTATTGCAGCGTGTTGAAGGTCGAGATGCCGATCACCGACACCGACACCATCAACGGCAGATGCCGGCGGATCACCTTCCAATCCGCGATCAGGTGCCGCCAGGCGAACGGCGCGACGATCAGGAACGCGCAGGTCCAACGCAGGAACGACAGCGTCACCGGCGGGAAGTGGCCGGCGATGGCGCGGCCGACAATGGCGTTGCCGGCCCAGAACAGCGAGGTCAGGCTCAGCAGCAGATAGGCTTGGTCTGAGATCCAGCCGAAGCGGGGCGCTTCAGCGGGCGGCGTCGTCGTGGTCATAGCAGGCCCGGTGCTCGGAAGCGGCGCGCACGCCCGGCCATGCCCGCATCAGCAGAACGCCGCCTCCCTTTGAGATTTGGCCCCAGCAATACGGGTTTTTGCACAGATCACAAGCAGCCTGCACGCATCGCGAGCATGCGCGGCGGCGAACGGGCGTGTCAGTCCGCTGCGATTGGGCGCGCCACGGCGCCGAGCGCGGTGACGGCGGCGTTGGGATCAAGCTCGATCTGCAGGCCGCGCTGGCCGCCGTTGAGATATACGGTGGTTTCGGCGAGCGCGGCATCGTCGATCGCCACCGGCACGCGCTTCTTCTGCCCGAACGGTGAGATGCCGCCGACGTGGTAGCCGGTCAGCCGCTCGGCATCGGCCGGCTTCATCATCTTCGCGCTCTTGCCGCCGAGCGCGGCCGCCAGCTTCTTCATGCTGACTTCCTTGTCGGAGGCGATCACCGCACACACCGGCTTGCCATCCAGCTCGGCCATCAGCGTCTTCAGCATCCGCTTCGGCTCGACCCCCACCGCCGCTGCGGCGGCCAGTCCGATCGCCTCGGCGTTCGGATCGTACTCATAGCTGTGCAGCTTGAAGGCGACGCCGAGCTTCTCCAGCATCTGGGTGGCGCGGGTGGATTTCGACATGGTGGGACTCGAGGCAGGTCGCAGGGCGGCGCAGACTGGCGTGCGCCGGCGCGCACATTGTCACTGCGCGCAAGCCGACGCAATGCAACGCCATCATGTCCCCCGCACCGTCATTCCGGGGCGCTCCCAAAGCGAGCGAACCCGGAATCTCGCGGTCATGGGGCGGCTGTCCGGCCAGCACCTCGGGATTCCGGGTTCGCGCTTGCGCGCGCCCCGGAATGACGAGGGTGGGGCTAAATATGTGCCGGCCCCTCGTAGCGACCAGCCCGTTGCTACTCGGTATCCCACTTCGGCGAAAACGCCGGGGTGACGAAGCGCTGGTTCTTCGGCAGCTTGGCGATCACGGCGCGGTCGTCGAAGTCGAGCTTGATGGTCAGCGCGCCGAGATTGCTGCGCTGGCTGGCTTCGCTGCGGGCTTTCGGAATCGCCATCACGCCTTCCTGCTCCAGCAGCCAGGCCAGCGCCACTTGCGCCGCGGTGGCGCCGTGCTTGTCGGCGATCGCCTGCAGCTCCGGATAGGAGGCGAGCCGGCCCTGGGCCAGCGGCGCGTAGGCGGTGAGCGGGATGGATTTGCTCTGCAGATAGGGCAGCAGCTTCGTCTGCCCGAGCAGCACGTGATACTCGACCTGGTTGCAGGCGATCGGCGCGCCGATCTCCTCCACCGCCTGCTTCATCAGCGCCACGGGGAAGTTGCAGACGCCGATCGCGCGGGCGCCGCCTTCGTCCTTGATCTTCAGCAGCGTCTCCAGTGCCGCGCCGAGATTCATGTCCGGCGCCGGCCAGTGGATCAGATAGAAGTCGACATAGTCGGTCTTCAGCTTGCGCAGGCTCTGGTCGAATGCCTTGCGGATCGCGTCGGGCGCGAGATTGGTCCACCACACCTTGGTGGTGAGATGAATCTGATCACGCGGCACGTCGGTGTCTTCCAGCGCGTCGCCGACGGAGTCCTCGTTGGCGTACATCTCGGCGGTGTCGATGTGGCGATAGCCGAGGCCGAGCGCGGTCAGCACCGCCTCGTGGCAGTCCTTGCCCTGCAGCTTGAAAGTGCCGAGCCCGAGCTTGGGCACGCGAAGTCCCTGGGTCTTGATGCTGTCCATGCGGTCTCCTGGTGCGTCTTGGCGCGAACTGGACACCAGCCCGCTTCGACAAACGCGTCAAACCCAAATCAGGCTCATCGGATCTCATGTGATCAGGGCGGGGCGCGGAGGCGTCGCTGCGCTTAGGAAAGCTTGCCACGCTGCGGAAAAGGTCAACGCATTGTGAATGCGAATGCCTGACATCTGCATTGGATTTTACGAATCGGAAGTGGTTGTGGATTACGATTCGCCACAACTGACGGGGGTAATAGTTCCAAGGGATTGGCTTCGCGCACGGAGCCCAAGGCCCGCGGGCGGCTGCCGTCGGGGCGTCGATCCGAGGATTTCAAGAACAAGACGATTGGCCGCGACAACGTCGTTGCGGCGCCAAGAATTGCACGGAGCCGAGCGTGACCTATGGCGACCGCAAAGATCCGCGGGTCCGGTTCGAAACCGCGATGGATTCGGTGATGATTGCCGTCGATGGCACCTGGCGGCGCGATTGCGCGATCGCCGACATCTCGCAGACCGGGGCCAAGCTGATCCTGAAGACGTCGATGGCCGGGCTGAACCTGCGGGAGTTCTTCCTGGTGCTGACGCCGAACGGCACCGCCTATCGACGCTGCGAGCTGGTGCGGGTCGAGGGCGACACCATCGGGGTGCGCTTCGTCGTCGTCCGCAAGGGGGCGAAGCGGCTGCCGAACCAGCGGGCCAGTGTCTGACACCAAAACGGTATTGCGTCCGGGGTGATCGGCAGTCACCGCGGGGCGACGCGTCGGCCTCGCCGGAATGCCTCCAAACAGTGACGGATTTCAGAGGGGATACAATGCGTTGCAGCGCCGTGGGACGGGCGTTTCGCTTGCGTCGCAAGCCTGCATCCGTTATCCGGTGCCGTGCCTCGTATGCGAGCGGCCACGGCCGCGTTTGCCTGGGCGCGCGAGCCCGATCCGTCATCGTCGCCACCGGCGCGCCGCGATCGTGCTTCATCCGATAAAGTGGCAGGGGAACCTTCTCGAAATGGCCAATGTCGTCGTGGTCGGCGCCCAGTGGGGCGACGAAGGCAAGGGAAAGATCGTCGATTGGCTCTCCGAGCAGGCCGACATCGTGGTGCGATTCCAGGGCGGTCACAATGCCGGCCACACCCTGGTGATCAACGGTGCGACCTACAAGCTGGCGCTGCTGCCCTCGGGCGTGCTGCGGCCGTCGAAGCTGGCGGTGATCGGCAACGGCGTGGTGTTCGATCCGCAGGCCTTCCTCGATGAAGTGAAGAAGCTGCAGGGCCAGGGCGTCGCGATCTCGCCGGACAATCTGCGCATCGCCGAGAACGTCACGCTGATTCTGCCGCTCCACCGCGAGCTCGACGCCACCCGCGAGAACGCCGCCAAGGCCGGCGCGATCGGCACCACCCAGCGCGGCATCGGCCCGGCCTATGAAGACAAGGTCGGCCGTCGCGCCATCCGGCTGATGGACCTCGCCGACCTCGACACTCTGCCGACCAAGATCGAACGGCTGCTCGCGCATCACAATGCGCTGCGCCGCGGCCTCGGTCAGCCGGAGATCGACGCCGGCCAGATCCTGGCCGAGCTGTCGGCGATGGCGCCGCAGTTGCTGCCTTATGCCGAGTCGGTGTGGCGCCTGCTCGACATCAAGCGCCGCGAAGGCAAGCGCATCCTGTTCGAAGGCGCGCAGGGCGCGCTGCTCGACGTCGACCACGGCACCTATCCGTACGTCACCTCATCCAATACCGTCGCGGCGCAAGCGGCGACCGGCACCGGCATGGGCCCGGGCGCGGTCGGCTATGTGCTCGGCATCTGCAAGGCCTACACCACGCGCGTCGGCGCCGGTCCGTTCCCGACCGAGCTGACCAACGAGATCGGCGAAGAGATCGGTCGTCGCGGCAAGGAGTTCGGCGTCAACACCGGGCGCAAGCGGCGCTGCGGTTGGTTCGACGCGGTGCTGGTGCGGCAGACGGTGCGGACCTGCGGCATCGCCGGTCTGGCGCTCACCAAGCTCGACATTCTCGATGGCTTCGACAGCGTCGAGGTCTGCGTCGGCTACAAGCTCGACGGCAAGGAGATCGACTACCTGCCGGCCGGCGAAGGCGCGCAGGCGCGGGTCGAGCCGATCTACGAGACCATCGAAGGCTGGAAGGAGCCGACCGCGAATGCCCGTTCGTGGGCAGAGCTGCCGGCGCAGGCGATCAAATATGTTCGCCGCATCGAGGAACTGGTCGGCTGTCCGGTGGCATTGTTGTCCACCAGCCCGGAGCGCGAGGATACAATCCTGGTGCAGAACCCGTTCGAGGCTTAATAAGATGTTACCGAAAGACATCGTAAATTGAGTCGAGATGGCTGATTACTATCCGCTGATCGCACGCGCTATTGCGAGCCTGGATCCGAGTGCTCCGGGCGAGCAACGTCGCGCGATCTATGAGCGGGCGCGCGCGGCTCTGATCGCGCAGTTGCGCGGCGTCCAGCCGCCGCTGACCGAATCCGAAATCACCCGCGAGCGCCTGGCGCTCGAAGAGGCCGTGCGCAAGGTCGAGTCCGAGGCCGCGCAGCGCGCCCGCGATGCGTCGCGCGCCGAGCTCAAGGGCCGCGGTCGTCCGGGCGACCCGCCGCGTCCTGGCGATGCGCTGCGTGCATCGAGCCGTCCGCTCGGCCGTCCCGGCGATCCGCCGCCGCAGGTCAATCGCGGCCCCCCGCCGAGGTCGATGCCGGAGCCGGAGCTGCCGTC
>NZ_QTKI01000218.1:0-7914 GCF_010820945.1 Rhodopseudomonas sp. BR0C11 | reverse complement strand
TAGAGCTCGTGGTCGCTGCCCTCGATCAGCCGTTCCAGCTCGTCGAGCTCCGCCTCCGAGAGCGTGCCGATCTCGGCGTCGGCGAACTGGCCGAGAATCAGATCCATCTCGCGTGTGCCGCGATGCCAGCAGCGGAACAGAAGCCGCTTGCGGCGGTCGTCGAGCCCGCCGCTCGACCGTGTGGTGCCCGTCATGTCGAAATCCACCTCAACGCCAAAAGCCCGGACGTGCCGGGCGGCCTTGATATAGCGACCGGGATCGCCGCTGTCAGCCCGCACTGGCGCATTGCAATCGGCCGCAAATGCAGCCAACCCTGCGGGCAACCGCCCATCCACCCGCTTGGTTCGATGCGCCCTGCTCTGCTCAATCCGCTGTTCGCCCCGGTCACCAGCCTAACCGGCGTCGGACCGAAACAGGACAAGCTGTTCCGCTATCTGCTGGACCGCGACGATACCCCGCGACTGGCCGATCTGCTGCTGCATCTGCCGAGCAGCGTGATCGACCGGCGCGCCCGGCCGAAGATTCGCGACGCGGTGCCGGGAACGGTGGTGACGCTGGAAGTGACGGTCGAACGCCACCGCGCGCCGCCGCCGGGCCGCTCGCGCGCGCCGCATCTGGTCTATGCCAGCGACGACACCGGCGACGTGGTGCTGACGTTCTTCCGCGCCAAGCCGGACTATGTGCAGAAGCTGCTGCCGGTCGGCGCCAAGCGCTACGTCTCCGGCACCGGCCAGCTCTACGACGGCACGCTGCAGATCGTGCACCCGGACCGTGTCGTCGACGAAGAGGCCTTTGCCAAGCTGCCGCAGATCGATCCGGTCTATCCGCTGACCGAGGGGCTGGCGATCGGCTCGCTGCGCCGGGCGGTGGCGCAGGCGCTGACCAAGCTGCCGGCGCTGCCGGAATGGATCAGCCCCGGGGTGCTGCGGCGTTGCCGGTTTCCGTCATTCGCCGAAGCGCTGAAGCACGTCCACATCCCGGATCAGCCGACCGACATTCTGCCCGATGGACCGTATTGGTCGCGGCTCGCCTATGACGAACTGCTCGCCGGGCAGCTAGCGCTCGCGCTGGTGCGGGCGCAGCTCCGCCGCCCGGCCGGCAGCCGCAACGCCGGCGACGGTCGGCTGCGCCACAAGATCATCGACGCGTTGCCTTATGCACTTACCGCCTCACAGCAGCAGGCCGCGGCGGCGATCGCCGAAGATCTACGCCAGCCGGTGCGCATGCTGCGACTGCTGCAGGGCGACGTCGGAAGCGGCAAGACCGTGGTGGCGCTGCTGGCGGCTGCGGCGGTCGCCGAAGCCGGCAAGCAGGCGGCGCTGATGGCGCCGACGGAAATCCTCGCGCGCCAGCACATCAAGACCATCGCGCCGCTGGCCGAACGCGCCGGGATGCAGGTCGCAATTCTCACCGGCCGCGAGAAAGGCAAAGAGCGCCGCGAGATCTTGGCGCGGCTCGAAAGCGGCGAGATCGATTTTTTGGTCGGCACCCACGCGCTGATCCAGGACGACGTGATCTACAAATCTCTGGCGCTGGCGGTCGTCGATGAACAGCACCGTTTCGGCGTGCGCGAGCGCCTGGCGCTGACCAGCAAGGGCGCCGATGTCGACGTGCTGGTGCTCAGCGCGACGCCGATTCCTCGGACGCTGGTGCTGACTTACTTCGGCGACATGGACGTTTCGGAACTCCGCGAGAAGCCCGCCGGCCGGCAGCCGATCGACACCCGCACGCTGTCCGATACCCGGCTGCCGGAAGTGATCGACGGCATCGGCCGCGCGATTGCCGCCGGCAAGCGGGTTTACTGGATCTGCCCGCTGGTCGAGGAATCCGAGAACGTCAAACTCACGGACGCCGAGCAACGCTACGAGTCGCTGCGGCAGCGGTTCGGCGATCATCAGGTCGGCTTGGTGCATGGACGGATGCGCGGCAGCGACAAGGACCTGGTGATGGGCCAGTTCGCGCGCGGCGAGATCAGCGTACTGGTCGCTACCACGGTGGTCGAGGTCGGTGTCGACGTGCCTGAAGCCACCATCATGGTGATCGAAAACGCCGAACGGTTCGGCCTGGCACAGCTGCATCAGCTGCGCGGCCGGGTCGGCCGCGGCAGCGAGGCGTCGACGTGCTTGCTGCTGTATCGCGAGCCGCTGGGTGAGCTGTCGGCGGCGCGCCTGCGGGTGATCCGCGACACCACCGACGGTTTCCGGATCGCCGAGGAAGACCTCAAGCTGCGCGGCGAAGGCGACGTGCTCGGCACACGGCAGAGCGGCCTGCCCGGCTACCGGATCGCCCGTTCCGAAGTCCATGCCCAGCTTATCACCCAGGCACGCGACGAAGCGCTGCGGATTTTGAAAGACAATCCCAAGCTCGAAGGCCCGTCCGGCGAGGCGCTACGCTGCCTGCTGTATCTCTACGAACGCGACGAAGCGATCCCGCTGCTGGGAGCCGGTTAGAGGGCCATCTCGGGAGTTAGGTGAGCAGCCCCCCGCGTGCACGACGCTCGATCCGGTTACGAAAAGCAGAATCGAGCGCCGGCGTCATAGGTTCAGTTGTTCAGTTGCGGCGATCGGCATAGCCGGACGGCAATTTCTCCGGCGGGCAGTCAATAACGCTTTGATCGTCGCGGTCACGCCGCTCCATGAAGGTAATCGTGGCGAATTCGTCGATCACCAGCTTGGGATAGGTCGGTCCGGCATCTCGATAGGCGCGCATCGCATCGAGATGATCGTTCTGAAAACAAACCGTCTTCTTGGGATCGCGCGCGATCCAGTCCGGGAAGAAGATCACGCCGTGCAGTTTGCGCTTGGGCAGATTGACGGCAACGCTGACGCAAGTTCCCGTCGGTTCGTCCCAGGAAATCTTGTAGATGCCCTCGCCCAGCCGGACGATGTGCGCGAACTGGTCGCGCACCCAACGTCCGCCGACCATACCGCTGTGAATCCGGTAATCGATCGTGTTCTCGTCCTTCACGTAGAGCTCGTACTGCCAGCCATTGTCGTACGTGTAAATCAAATGGCTTCCGACAAAATCGACCAGTTCGGCGGGATGAAGGGATTCACTGACCTGAGACATATCGTGCTCCTGTTTGCATCTGCCGGATCATTGCATCTGAAAAATCGAATGAAAAATCTTCATTTTTGTGCATTATGATCTAATAATCCGAACAATGGAGGCGACCATGGCCCAGCTGCCGAAAACGACGGTCGAGCAATGGGCCATATTGAGAGCGGTCGTCGAACTCGGCACCTACGCGCAAGCGGCCGAGACGCTGCATCGGAGTCAATCGTCGATCAGCTACGCCATCACCAACCTGCAGCACGCGGCGGGCGTTCAGCTTCTTCAAATCGAAGGCCGCCGAGCTGTCCTCACGGAGGCGGGCCGAGCGCTTCTGGCCGAAGTCGAACCCCTCATCGACGATTTCCTGCGAATCGAACAAAGGGCGTCGGCTGTGGGGCATGGCGAGCGCGTAGCGCTCCGGCTGTTGGTCGACAGCGTCTTTCCCAAACCCAGGCTGCTGGCCGCCTTACGCCGTCTGGCCGAGGTCCATCCGCACGTCGATGTTCGTCTCCGTGAAGCGGTCCGCCTGCCGATGCCGGAGCCGACGGACAGAACTTACGACATCGCAATCGCCCAGCCGGTGATTGGCGCGCGGTATGGCAAACGCGTAGCGGATGTCGACCTCATTGCCGTCGCCGCGAAAGGCCATCCCCTCGCGCATCGAACCCGCCCGATCAGCCGGGCGACCTTGGCGAGACACTTACGGATTGAGATTCGGGATCTCGAATTGTCAGCTCCCACGAAGGGGCAAACCGGAGGCAAAGCGTGGCACATGAGCACGATCGACTCCGTGCTCGGCGTCGTCCGCGAGGGGCTCGGCTACAGCTGGCTGCCTCGTCATTCGATCCAAGGCGACCTGGAACGCGGCGATCTCGTCGAGCTGTGCTTGAGCGAAGGCGGAGAAAGGCGCATCCCGTTGGACCTCTGCCTTGCCGATCACGAGTCCGCCGACGGCGCGGTCTTGTTTCTCGCCGAGGCGTTGATGATGCACGCGGAGTGACCGCAGTCCCGCGACAGAGGTGTCATTAAGGCGATCTGCTCACCTTGACGCGCCCCCGAACGCGCAGTCACCCCATCGGTCGGACGCCAGCTTAATCGACCTTGTCAGGCGCCTTGGTGACGCGGCGGCGCGAGAACGCCGATTCCGGCTCGCCGGGTTCGCGGACCTTCTTGGCTGCCAGCGCGGTCGCTGCCAGCGCTGCGATCTTCTTCTGCGGATCGGAACCAGGCTGCACCACGCCCGCCGACATGATCAGCGTCGCGGCCTCCTCGGCGCTCATGTCGACCGGGATCACTTTGCTGCGCGGGACGTAGAAGAAGAAGCCGGTGGTCGGGTTCGGGGCGCACGGCAGGAACACCGAGATGTGCTCGTCCTGGCTCGGGATCTTGGTCGCGACTTCCTGGTTCGGCGGCAGCGAGATCAGCACGATCGACCACATCCCCGGCGACGGGAACTCGACCAGGCCGACTTTCCTCAGGCTGTTGCCGTTGCCCGAGAACAGCGTCTCGAACACCTGCTTCAGGCCGCGGTAGATCGCCCGCACCACCGGCATCCGGCCGAGCAGCCGCTCGCCGAGATCGACCAGGCTGCGGCCGATCAGGTTGGCGGTTAGGAAACCCAGCAAAGTCAGGGCGACGAACGCCACGACCAGGCCGGAGCCCGGCACGGCGAACGGCAGATAGGTCTCCGGGCGGTAATCCGGCGGAACCAACGGACGCACGAAGCCGTCGACCCAATTCACGAACCACCAGGTCAGGTAGAACGTGATCGCCACCGGTCCTGCCACGATCAGGCCGGTCAGGAAGTAATTGCGGAGACGCCCCATCACGCCGCGCGGCGGGTCCGGCGGAAGATCACCGGTCGGGGTCGGAAGCTGGTCGGTCATCGGCAGTCCAGGTCGGTGCTACGGATGTCGCGGCCGAAGCCCCGACGCGAAGTTCACTGTAGCAGAGCGCCCTGGGGATAAGCGATCGATCCGACCCGGCCAGGCTCGATCGCGCCACTTCGGCGTTCTGCCAACGCCGCCAGATATAAGGGCTTCGGCAGCCGCCAACAACCGGCCGGGTGTGGACAGCCCGCCGGCCGCGACAACTTGCCGGATGCCTCGGCAGATCGCTGCGAACGTTTCGCGCCGGGGCCGCTGGGCGTGTGAAAGCCCTATTCCACCGTGACCGACTTCGCCAGATTGCGCGGCTGGTCGACGTCGGTGCCCATCACCACGGCGGTGTGGTAGGCGAGCAGTTGCACCGGGATGGCATAGACCATCGGGGTGAACGCCGAAGGCATGTCGGGCATCACGATCGTCACAATCGACTCGACGGTCGCCTCCTCGGCGCCCTTGGCGTCGGTCATCAGGATGATCCGGCCGCCGCGGGCCGCGACCTCCTGCATGTTGGAGACGGTCTTTTCAAACACCCGGTCGTAAGGCGCGATCACCACCACCGGCATCTTCTCGTCGATCAGCGCGATCGGGCCGTGCTTGAGCTCGCCGGCGGCGTAGCCCTCGGCGTGGATGTAGGAGATTTCCTTCAGCTTCAGCGCGCCTTCCAGCGCCAGCGGATACGACGTGCCGCGGCCGAGATAGAGCACGTCCTGGGCTTTGGAGATGTCGCGCGCCAGCCGCTCGATCTGCGGCTCGTCGGTCAGCGCCGCAGCCATCAGGCGGGGCAATTCGATCAGGCCGTGCACCAGCTTGGCTTCGTCGTCATCGGTCAAGGTACCGCGCGCCCGTCCCGCCGCGATCGCCAGTGCCGCCAGCGCCGTAAGCTGGCAGGTGAACGCCTTGGTCGAGGCGACGCCGATCTCGGGGCCGGCCAGGGTCGGCATCACCACTTCGCTCTCGCGGGCAATGGTCGAGGTCGGCACGTTGACCACTGACAGCGTGTGCAGCCCCTGCTCCTTGGCGTAGCGCAGCGCCGCCAGCGTGTCGGCGGTTTCGCCCGACTGCGAGATGAAAATCGCCAGATCGCCGCTGCGCAGCGGCGCCTCGCGGTAGCGAAATTCCGACGCGATATCGATCTCGACCGGCAGCCGCGCAAACCGCTCGAACCAGTACTTGGCGACATAGCCGGCGTAGTTCGCCGTGCCGCAAGCGGTGATCGACAGATGCTGCACATCCTTGAAGTCGAACGGCAGCTTCATCGGCAGCGCGATCCGCTCGCTCGCCATGTCGAGATAGCGCGCCAGCGTGTGGCCGACGACTTCCGGCTGCTCGTGGATCTCCTTGGCCATGAAGTGGCGATAGTTCGCCTTGTCGACCACGAAGGACGACGCGCCCGACTTCATCACGTCGCGCTTGACGACGTCGCCGTTGGCATCGCGGACTTCGGCGCTGGTGTGGGTCAGCACCACCCAGTCGCCGTCGTCGAGATAGCTGATGTCATCGGTGAGCGGCGCCAGCGCGATCGCGTCCGAGCCGAGATACATCTCGCCGTCGCCATAGCCGATCGCCAGCGGCGAGCCCTTGCGGGCGCCGATCATCAGATCGTCATAGCCCTTGAACACGAAGGCCAGTGCAAACGCGCCGCGCAGCCGCGGCAACGCCGCCTTCACCGCGTCCTGCGGCGATAGCCCTTTGGCCAGAAACGAATTGACAAGATGCGCCACCACCTCGGTGTCGGTCTCGCTGGCGAAGGTCGCACCGCCACCTTCGAGCTCGTCACGCAGCTCGCGGAAGTTCTCGATGATGCCGTTATGCACGACCGCGACGCCCGACGCCGCATGCGGGTGCGCATTGGCCTCGTTGGGCTTGCCGTGGGTCGCCCACCGGGTGTGGCCGATCCCGACATGGCCAGCCAGTGGCTGCCGCTGCAAAACCGCTTCGAGATTCTTCAACTTGCCTTCGGCCCGGCGGCGCACAAGCTCGCCATCTTCGAGCGTTGCGACCCCGGCCGAGTCATAGCCTCGGTACTCGAGCCGCTTCAGCGAATCGACCAGTTGCTCAGCAACCGGTCCACGTCCCAGAATTCCGATGATGCCGCACATGCGGTTGAATAATCCCCAGTTCGCCGGGCGACCTGCCGACGCTCCCGACTTCTAGCGGCTTCTGTGAAAGCCTTGGTAGTCAACAATTATTGCGATTTGACACAAGGTTAAGCCAAACCGGCAGCCTCAATGCGCCTTCGGCTTGCGATGCCGCGCCTTGGCGTCCCGGAAGCGCTTGGCCCAGCCGTCCTTGGCGGTCTGCACGTTGCGCTCGACCGCCAACGCGTCGTCCGGCACGTCCTTGGTGATCACCGAACCCGAGCCAACATAGGCGCCGGTACCGATCTTGACCGGCGCGACGAGCGACGAATTCGAGCCGATGAAGGCGCCCGCCCCGATCTCGGTCTTGTGCTTGTCGAAGCCATCGTAATTACAGGTGATGGTACCGGCACCGATATTGGCCGACGCGCCGATGTGGGCATCACCGATATAGGTCAGGTGATTGACCTTGGCACCGGCGTCGATCTGCGCGGCTTTGGTCTCGACGAAATTACCGATCTTGGCACCGTCGCCGAGCGACGTTCCCGGCCGCAACCGCGCATAGGGACCGACCTGCGCCTTACTGCCGATTCTTGCTTCGGAAAGGTGCGAGAACGAATGGATCACCGCTCCGTCGGCGATCGACACGCCGGGGCCGATCACTACGAACGGCTCGATTACCACATCCTTGCCGAACGTCGTGTCGGCGGCGAGATACACGGTCTCCGGCGCGATCAGCGTCACTCCCGCCGCCATCGCGGCCTGGCGCAAGCGGGTCTGCATTACGGTCTCGGCCTCGGCGAGCTGCGCCTTGGTGTTGATGCCGCGGACCTCGTCCTCGCTGGTTTCGATCACGCTGGCAGTCAGGCCGAGGTCTCGAGCGATCCCGACCCCAC
>NZ_QTKI01000217.1:0-8034 GCF_010820945.1 Rhodopseudomonas sp. BR0C11 | reverse complement strand
GTCATCATGCGCCCTCCTCGACGCCGCGCTTGGCGAAGCTCGGCGTTGCCACCGATTTCATCCGCGGGAGCCACTGCACCAGCGCCGGCACGATGCCGCGCGGCATGATGAACAGGATGACGATCAGCGCGCTGCCATAGGCGATCCACTGCGCCTCGGGCGCCATCACCGGCCGCAGCGCCACCGGCATCAGGCCGAAGATCAGCCCGCCGACCACCGGCCCGGCGAGCGTGCCCTTGCCGCCGGTGATCACCATGATCACCATCGTCACCGTGTTGATGAAGGCGAAAACTTCAGGATCGATGATCTTGATGTAGTGCGCGTACAAGCTGCCGGCACCTCCGCAAATGCCGGCCGAAACCACAGCCGCCAGCGTCAGCGTCTTGGTGACGTCGATGCCGATCGACACCGCCAGCGTCTCGTTCTCCATCAAGCCACGCATCGCCCGACCGACATGCGAACGCACCAGCCGGGCAATCAGGAGATAACAAAGCACGGCAACGCCAAGCACTAGGTAGTAGTTGTGCAGCTTGGTGCGGAAGACGAATTCGCCGAGGCCCGGGAAGCTCACCTGCATCGGGGGGATGCTGGTCAGCGCCAACGGCCCCTGCGTCAGCTCGACCCAATTCAGCGCCACCAATCGCACCACCTCGGCGAACGAGATGGTGACGATGACGAAATACGCACCGCGCACCCGGAACGACAGCCGCCCGACCAGATAGCCGCATAGCGCCGACAGCAGCACGGCAACCGCGAAGCCGGCCAGCGGCGGCCACGGCTCGTGCACGACGTGCAATCCGAACGGCAGGCTGACGCTGAAGCCGAGCGAGGTCAACGCGCTGACATAGGCGCCGATGCCGAAGAAGGCGATGTGGCCGAGGCTGAGCTGGCCGGTGAAGCCGAGCAGCAGATTGAGGCTCATCGCGCCGATCACGAAGATGCCGGTGGTGATCAGCGCGTTGAGCAGATACGGATCGCTCAGCCACAGCGGAACGGCGGCGAGCGCAGCGACGATGATGATCGACAGTAACAATTTCATCCGACGCGCTCCGCACGAGGAAACAGCCCGGTCGGGCGGAAGACCAGCACGGCGATGATGATCAGGAAGCCCATCGCGTCGCGATAGCCGGAGGAGATGTAGCCGGCGCCCAGCTCTTCGGCGAGCGCCAGGATGAAGCCCCCGATCACCGCGCCGGTGATGTTGCCGAGACCGCCGAGAATGACGATGGCGAACGCCTTGACGGCGGCAAGATCACCCATCGCCGGATAGACCACGTAGACCGGACCGAGCAGCGCGCCGGCCGCGGCGGCAAGGCTCGAGCCCATTGCAAAGGTCGAGGTGTAGATCAGGTTGACGTTGACGCCCATCAGCGCTGCCGTGTCCTGATCCTGGAACGTCGCGCGCATCGCGCTGCCGAGCCGGGTGCGGTTGATCAGCACGTAAGTCAGCACAATCAACGCGCCGGCAGCGAGCAGCACGAACAGCCGCAGCCACGATACCGAGATCGGGCCGATCTCCAGCGGCGCGTCCGGAAACGGCGTCGGCACCGATTTGGCGACGCCGCCCCACACCCACAGCGTCGCCGACTGCATCGCGATCCAGGCGCCGATCATCACCAGCATGGTGGTGTCGATGTCGGAGCCGCGCAGCGGCCGCAGCAACGTCAATTCCACCAGCGCGCCGAGCGCCCAGCCGCTCGCGATCGCCAGCGGCAGCGCGACGAAGAAGTTCAACTCGAACTTCTGCACCACGATGAACATCACGTAGGCACCGAAGGTGTAAAGAATGCCATGGGTGAAATTCACGACATTCATGATGCCGAAGATCAACGTGAGGCCGATGCCGAGCAGCGCATAGGTGCCGCCGAGCACGAGCGTGTTGATGAGATGCTGGAGTAATTCGCCCAAGGTCGATCCTCACCTGCCGGGGAAGGACGAGGCGCTGGTCGCGCCTCGCCGGTGGTCGTGTCGTGCGATCAGAGATCCTTCATCCCGACTTTGCCGTCGGCGATCTCGATCAGGTACACGTTGGGCTGGCTCTGGCCGCTCTCCTTGCCGGCCTTTTCGATCGCAGCCGCCGCAGTGCGGATGCCGTCATAGCCGCGGAAGCTCTCGGTGCAGCCTGCGAAGTCGAAACCGCGCTTCTTCCATTCGGAGACGAAGTACGTGGTCGCTTCCGGGTTCGGCGTCTTGTCCGGGAACCACGGCAGGAAGGTCGTCAGATGCATGGTGCCGTTGGCGGCGGCCCCGGCCTGGGCGATGATCTGGTCGGGGTTCTGCGAACCGCCAGTGGTGATAATCCGCTTCTTCAGGCCGAGCGCGGCCGCCTGCTTGAACAGCAGCGTGAGCTGATCGACCGCCGCGGTGACGATGATCGTCTCAGAGTCCGAGCCCTTCAGTTTGGAGAGCTGCGCGCTCATGTCCTGCGCGCCCTGGTCCATGGTCTCGACCAGGCCGACGCCGATGCCCTTCTCCTTCATCATCTTGCCGAAGTCCTCGGCGGCGCCGCGGCCCCAATCGTTATTGATGACCAGGAAGTCGACCTTCTTCAGGCCGAGCTTGTCGATGATCTTGGCGAACGCGGCGGCCTCGATCGCCGACGGCGGCGAGATACGGAAGATGTAGGGATTACCCGTGGTGGTGATTTTACCCGAAGATGAGGTCTCCACCACCATCGGCACTTCGTATTCGATCAGCTTGGGCATCACCGCCAGCGTCAGGCTGGAGCCCCAGGCACCCATCATCACCGGCGTCTTGTCGCGGGTGATCAGCTTCTCGGCAACCGCGGCCGCTTCGGTCGGGTTGCTCTTGTTGTCCTCGATCACCAGTTCGATCTGCTTGCCGAGCACGCCGCCCTTGGCGTTGATCTCGTCGGCGGCAATCTTGGCGCCGTTGACGACGTAGGTGCCCGAGGCCGCGAAGGCGCCGGTCAGCGGTTCGTTGACGCCGATCTTGATCGTCTCGGCCGAGGCCGAGGCCATCAGGCACGCCGTCGCCAGCGCGATGAGAGAAGCAGTCCGCAGGGTTCGCATCATCCTCGTTTCTCCGTGATCGTTTTGTTGTTTCACCGGACGCCGCCCCCGGCGTCCGTCGCACGTCGACTTCGCCCGCCGCTAATGGCGGGACGTACCTCCCAGCCAGCGCGGCAGCCGGGCCCTTATCAGGCCGAGCAGCAGCGCCAGCCCGTTGAGATGTTGTGCAGCTTGAGCAGGACCGACCGTCTCACCGGACAGCTTGCGCTCGAGATTGGCTGCGAACTGATCGACCAGCCGTCGGGCGAGATCGCGCACCAGGCCGCTACGTCCGACCTGCGCCAGCAGACCGGCGAGCGTGTAGCCGATCGTCAGATCAACCCGAGTCACGCGCCCCTCACTCCGCGGCGTCAGCCGGTAGCGGATTTCACCCTGGGTCGATGACCGGCTGCGGCGATCATTGCCGGTGCCGATGATGCGACCCGAGCAGCCGTCTTCGGCACGATCGATCCGGGCAAGGCCCGCGAACTGCGCCGCGATCGGCCCGACCTGCACGCGGATCTCGCCTTCGATGCGATTGGGATCGGCGGCGTTGGTCAGAGCGACGCCAGGCAAACAGGCAGCGACCGCGGCGACATCTCCGAACAACGCAGCGACTTCCGCGGGCGGATGCTGCACCTCGAACGCCTGCTCGATCGTGGCGGTCGGCGTGAAGTCCGCAATCGCAGCAGTCGGCAGAGCCGCCGTGACGTTCGCGGGCGCAGACGACGCCACGTGGAGATCGTCTTTGGCCGCGCCATGTCCCGATCCGGCCGGCCCCAGTGTCGTGCGGCCCCCACCGACGACGAGTTGGATGCCGCGCGCACGGCGGGCTGCAATCACCGACATCACCGCGCGGACGATGCCGACATAACCGGTGCAACGGCAGAGGTTGCCGCTCATCCCGATGCGGATGGCTTGCTCGTCCGCCTCGGGCAGACGCAGCACCAGATCGCGCGCCGACACCAGCATGCCGGGCGTGCAGTAGCCGCATTGCAGCGCATGTTCACGCGTGAACGCGGCGCGCAGCTCGGTGGCGATCTCGTCGTCATCCAATCCCTCGATCGTGGTGACCGCAGCGCCCTCGCAAGCGGCTGCGAAGGTGATGCACGACCGCGCCGGAACGCCATCGATCAGCACGGTGCAGGCGCCGCAGACGCCATGCTCGCAACCGAGATGCGTACCGGTGAGGTCGAGATGATCGCGCACGACATCGGCCAAGCTTGTGCGCGGCTCGGGACGCAGATCGACGGTGCGGCGGTTGATAGTCACGGCCAGCGTGCTCATGCGGCCTCCTGCAGGGCGCGCTTCAGCACCGTGAGATGAATGTGGCGATGCACCGCGTCCGTGACGCCGGCGTCGCTCAGCAACCGGTCGGCAACGCGGGAATCGAACCGGTTCTTGTAGTCGGCGTCGATATGGCCACCGAACAGCTCCGCAGGCTCCGCGACCAGGATCGGCGCGGCATCGAGTGCGCCGATGACGATCCGCGCGCTCCCGGCATCAGGATCGATCAACACCGCGCATTGGCCGTGGGCGAATTCACCGGTCTTGCGGCAGGCCTTGACGTAGCCCCATTGCCCCTTTGCCGGCCGCTTCGGGATGTGGATCGCGGCGACCAGTTCGCCGGGCTGCAAACAGCTCTGCAGCGCGCCGACGATGAAGTCGGACAGCGCGACCTGCCGCGTCCCGGCGGGACTGCGGGGCGTCAGTCCCGCGCCGGGTGCGATCAGCACCGAGACCCAGTCGGCGGACGGATCGGCATGGCTCAGCGAGCCGCCGGGCGTGCCGCGATTGCGCACCGCGCGATAGGCGATGTTGGCAGCGACGCCGCGCATCGCGCCTCTCGTCACGTCCGGCACGCGGCCGTCTTCGATATCGGCGTGGGTGATGCAGGCGCCGAGCACCAGCTCGTCGCCACGGACCTCGGCTAGCTTCAGCTCGTCGATCGCGGTGATGTCGACGATCTGCTCGGGCTGCGCCAGCCGTAGATTCAGCATCGGCCCCAGCGACTGGCCGCCGGCCATCACCTTGGCGCCGGCGTTGCTGGCAAGCAACGCCAATGCAGAGGTGAGATCGCGCGGGCGGGCGTAATCGAACGGCGCGGGCTTCATGCGGCCGCCCTCCCCGCGTTCTGCGCCCCGATCAATGCTTCGACAACGCGATGCGGCGTGATCGGAGAGCGCATCAGTTCAGCGCCATAGGGCCGCAGCGCATCGTTGACGGCGTTGGCTATCGCAGCCGGCGGCGCGATCGCACCACCCTCGCCGATCCCCTTGACGCCGAACCGCGTATAGGGCGCCGGCGTCTCCATGTGATCGAGCCGTGGCGCCGGCACTTCGGTCGGTCCCGGCAACAGATAGTCCGCAAACGTCGTCGCCAGCGGCTGGCCGCTCGCATCGAACGGCATCTCTTCGTAAAGCGCGGTGCCAACGCCCTGGGCGAGACCGCCAAGAATCTGGCCGTCGACCACCATCGGATTGATCAGCACGCCGCCATCTTCGACGATCACGTAATCGAGAATTTCGACGGCCCCGAGATCGGGATCAACGGCGACGACAGCTGCATGCGCGGCGTAGCTGAAGGTGCCGCTGTCGCGCTGCGGCTTGTAGCCGGAGGTGACGTCGAGGCCGCCGGGATCGACATCCTTCGGCAGATCCTGCGGGCGGCGATACCAGGTGTGTGCGATCTCGCGCAGCGTCACGCTGCCGTTCGGGCCGTGGACCTCGCCGTCGCGCAGCTCGACGTCAGCCAAATCCTGCTGCAGCAGCTTGGCGCCGATGCGCTTGATGCGGTCACCGAGATCGCCGCACGCGGTCGCCACTGCTCCGCCGGCCATCACGGCGCAGCGCGAGCCCCATGTGCCGGTCGAATACGGCGTCATCGCCGTGTCGCCCAGAATGATCCGCACGTTGCCAACATCAACGCCGAGCATCTCGTGGGCGACCTGCGCCAGCGTGGTTTCCATGCTCTGGCCGTGCGAATGCACGCCGACACGAAGTTCGAGCCCGCCGTCCGGCGTCAGCCGCGCTGTCGCCTGCTCGTGGCCCGGCACCATCGGGATGCCCCAGCCGGAATAGACCGACGTGCCGTGCGCAGCCTGCTCGCAATAGATCGACACGCCGAGCCCGATACGGCGGCCATCCGGCTCTCCGCGGCGCTGCCGCGCGCGCAGGGCCTCGATATCAATGGCCTCCAAAGCCCGCCGCATCGCTTCTGGATAGTCGCCGCTGTCGAAATGCTTGTTGGTGATGTTGTCGAACGGCATCTGCTCGGGCCGCACCAAATTGCGCAGCCGCACTTCGCTCGGCTCCAGCCCTGTTTCGGCCGCGACGAGATCGAGCATCAGTTCCAGCGCGAAGCAGACGCCGGTGCGCGCGACGCCGCGATACGGCAGGATCGGACATTTGTTGGTGGCGACTGAAAAGGTCCGGCAGCGGTAGGCCGGCATCACATATGGGCCGGGCAGGATGCTGGCGACCTGCGCGGCCTCGAGGCATGCGGAGAACGGATAGGACGAGTACGCGCCAGAATCGACGGTCGCCTCGCAATCGATCCCGCGCAGTTTGCCGTCGCGATCGGCATAGAGCGTGATCTTGTAATGATGCTCGCGGCAGTTGGCGCTGGCGGTGAGATGTTCGCGACGATCCTCGATCCAGCGCACCGGATGGCCGAGCCGCATCGTCAGCCACGACAGACAGACCTCCTCGGGCAGCAGAATGCCCTTGTGGCCAAAACCGCCGCCGACATCCGGCGAGATCACACGGATGCGGCCCTGATCCATACCGAGGCATTCGGCGAGGCCGTTGCGGTTGATGTGCGGCATCTGCGCAGAGGTCGTGACGACGAGCTGATCGAGCCGGTGATCAAAGCTCGCCACTGCACCCCGGCCTTCCAGCGGCGCCATGCACTGCCGCGCCGTGGTGATCTCGCGCGACACCTTGATCGGAGCGTCGAGCGCCGCCGAGATATCGACTTCGAAATTGGTTTCGAGAAAGACGTTATCGCCCCAGTGCTCGTGCACCAGCGGCGCATCCGGCGCCCGCGCCTGCAGCATGTCGTGCACCGCCGGCAGCTCTTCGAGATCGAGCACCACGGCGGCCGCGATATCCTCGGCTTCAGCGCGCGTCGGCGCGACACACATCGCGATCAGTTCGCCGACCTGCCGGACCTTGTCGGTCGCCAGCACCGGCTGTTCGGAGATCTTGAAGCCCGGCAGTCCCGATACCGCACGGATCGGATTGACGCCGACGAGATCCGCGGCGGTGAACACACGGTCGCGATACGCTTCCGGCACATGGATGCCGCGGATGCGAGCATGCGCCAGCGGACTGCGTAGGAAGGCGACGTCCTGCATCCCGGCGAGGCGGATGTCGGCCACGTACTGACCGCGCCCGCGCATCAGGCGGTCGTCCTCCTTGCGCGGCAGGCGTGCACCGACGCCCTGCCCGCTGCCCTGACGCTGATCGATCCGTCCGTGCACCGCCGATCCCTCCTCAGGCTGCAACGGCTTCGGGCAGGATCGCGGCGTCGGCGTCGTAGCGGACGCCGGCGCGCAGGCAGAACGCCGGCTGCAGCAGGCTTTCCGCGATGACTTCGGTGTTCTCATTGTCGCGCAGCACGAAGCGGCCGGCGCGCTGCGTCAGCACCGACACGTCCGCCACCATCCCGACCTTCAGCGCACCAATCTCTTCGGCTCGATTGATCATCTTGGCCGGATTGGCGGTGACCATCGGCACCACCTGTTCGAGCGACAAGCCAAGCGCCATCATCGAACTCATCGCCTGCACCAGGCTGAACTTGGCCTGCCCGGCGAACGGATGGTTCTCCTCGTCCTCGTGCTGATCGGGCGTGCCGGCCGGCGCCGGCACGTGGGTGTTGTAGCCGTGGATGTCGGCGCCAAGCGTCGTCGGCACGATGCCGGCGGCGATCGCCTTCTTGGCGAGCCGATAAGAGAAGTGGCTGCCGTGGCCGACATCCACCTTCAGACCGCGATCGAGCGCCGCCTGGATCACAGGATGGA
>NZ_QTKI01000216.1:0-8037 GCF_010820945.1 Rhodopseudomonas sp. BR0C11 | reverse complement strand
CGCGCAGCTTGGGCGTGTAGGTCTCGGCGATGAAGCGGTCGGCGCTTTCGCGCAGCAGCCGCTGTTCGTCACTCGGCGTGAGATCCATCGCTTACACCTTCACCTGTTTACGCACCGACGGATGCAGTCCCGACGGATCGACGATCATTCCAAACTCCTGCAGATTGTGAGCGTGACAAAGCTGATGCAGCGCGAACGCCTGATCGATCGCCGCCGGTTGACCCTGGATATCCACCGATCGGTTGACCGCTTCCTTGGTCATCTTCAGCGCAAAGCTCGGCTTGGCGGCGATGCGCTGCGCGAGCGCCATGGTGAAGGCGGATAGTTCGGCGGCGGGCACCACGTGATTGACCATGCCGAGCTGGTGGGCCTCTTGCGCGCTCCAGCTATCGGCAGTGAACAACAGCTCCTTGGCTTTGCGCGGGCCGAGCTCCCAGGGATGCACGAACCATTCGACGCCGCACACGCCCATCGTCACCACCGGATCGCAGAACTCCGCATTGTCCGATGCGACGATCAGGTCGCAGGCCCAGGCCAGCATCAGCCCGCCGGCGATGCACTTGCCGTGGACCTCGGCGATCGTCGGCTTGGCGAGATTGCGCCAGCGCCGGGTGATCTGCAGATAGATCTCCTGCTCGCGCGCCATCCGTCCGTGCGCGCCAGGCTCGCGAAAGCCGCCCCAGGCGCCGACCGGCGGAAAGTCGATGCCGGCTTCGTTCTTGGTGGTCGCGCGCAGATCGTGGCCGGCGGAGAAGTGCGGACCAGCGCCCGCCAGGATGATCACCTTGACAGTGTCGTCCTGCACCGCGTCGTCGAACGCGGCGTTCAGGTCGTAGGTCATCTGCAGATTCTGCGCGTTGCGCGCGTCGGGACGGTTCATCACGATTCGTGCGACCGCCGGATCCGGTCGCTCGACCAGGATCGTCTCGTAGGAGCTCATCCTTCCTCCCGTTTCTTGTTGTCTCGGCTTATGGCGCCGGTTGTGTTGCGTGGAGTGTGGCAGGTCGCGCGCGCGACTGCAAACGGCTTCTCTGCCGCATCTGCCGAGGAATTCCGTGCCGCGGAGCGCTGTCGTGAAGGCCGTCGGCGTGCGCCGCGAAGTTCCGGAAGCCAGCCGCTTTGAGCCAGAACAAACTGCGTCCGCCGCGATTATGCGATGGCCGTCGGGCAGGGGAGCTGAAGGGCCAGAATTGATTTCGGGCGGCCGGCGATCCATGCGATAGCTCGCGGCCCCGCGCCGAACGTCTTTGCCTGTCGAAAGTGGATGATGCCGCCGTTTCGCGTCACGCCGATGATCCGCAATCTCGTCCGTGCCGGCGCGCTCGGCACCGTGGCCGCGCTGCTGCTCGGCAGCGCCGCGCACGCCGCCGCCGACATCGCCAGCCTGCCGCACGACCTGTCGCCGTGGGGCATGTTCAGAAACGCCGACATCGTCGTGAAGGTGGTGATGGCCGGGCTCGCGCTGGCGTCGCTCGCGACCTGGACGGTGTGGCTGTCGAAGACCGTCGAGCTGCGGCGCGAAACCGCGCGCGCCCGCGACGGCCTTGCCAAACTCGAAACCGATACGACTCTCGCCGAACTCGGCCGCAGCAGCGAGGGCGCGCATGACGCAGTCTCGCAACTGATCCAGACCGCAGCGCGCGAAGGCAGCCTGTCGGGCTGGACCTTCGATGCCGACTTCAAGGAGCGCGTCGCGCTGCGGCTCGAGCGCGTCGAGGCGGCGATGGCGCGCAAGATCGCCGGTGGCACCGGCATTCTCGCGACCATCGGCGCGGTGGCGCCGTTCGTCGGCCTGTTCGGCACGGTGTGGGGGATCATGAATGCCTTCATCGGCATCTCCGAAGCGCACACCACCAATCTGGCGGTGGTGGCGCCGGGCATTGCCGAGGCGCTGCTTGCCACCGCGCTTGGCCTCGTCGCCGCAGTGCCGGCGGTGGTGATCTACAACTACCTCGTCCGTGCCATTGCGGCGTATCGGGCGCTGCTCGGTGATGCGTCGGCGCAGGTGCTGCTGCTGGTCAGCCGCGATCGCGGCCGCTCGGCGCGGCAGATGCGGGCAGGGTGAGGCGATGGGCGTGCGGCTCGGCGGACGGCGGCTTGCGGCGGAGGACGACCTCGAGATCGCGCACGAGATCAACGTCACGCCGTTCATCGACGTGATGCTGGTGCTGCTGATCATCTTCATGGTCGCTGCACCGCTCGCCACCGTGGATATCGGCGTCGATCTGCCGGCCTCGACCGCAGCGCCGCAGCCGCGCCCGGACAAGCCGGTGTATCTGTCGGTGCAGCCGGATCTGACGCTCGCGGTTGGGGAGACGATCGTGGCGCGTGACGCGCTCTCCTCCGCGCTGCAGAGCGCGACGGGCGGCAACAAGGACGAGCGGATCTTCGTGCGCGCCGACAAAGCGGTGGCTTACGGCGAGCTGATGGCGGTGATGAACCTGCTGCGCGACGCCGGCTATCTCAAGGTCGCGCTGGTCGGACTCGACGGCCGGGATCAGCCATGAACGACTACGTGCTGCACGAGACGCCCGGCCGCGGCCGCAGCCAATGGCTGCTGTCGGCGACCGCGATTGTCGTGGCACATTTCGGTCTGATCGCCGCAGCGGTTGCCTGGTATCAGCAGTCGCCGTCGCCTGGCGTGGTGATGCCGGCGATCCTGGTCGACATGGCGCCGGCCTCCGCGGCGCCCACGCTGCAGCCCCAGGATCTCGCGCCGGGACCTGAGATGCAGGAAGCGCCGAAGCCACAGGACGAGGCGAAACAGCCGCCTCCGGCTCCGGCACCCGAAGCGCCGCCGCAATTCGCGGCGCAGCAGCCTGAGCCCCCCGCGCCGGTGTTGCCGCAATCGGAGGTCGTGCTGCCGCAGCCGCCCGCTGCGGTCGAACCTGCCCGGCGCGACGACGCTAAGCCGAAGCGCGAGGAGGTCAGGCGCGAACGGGCGAAGCGCGATGATACCAAGCGCGACGAGACCAAGGCCAAGCCGCATGCGCATCCGCCGGCGCCGCGCACCACTGCGGCGCCGAAGGCCGAGCGTCAGGCGGCGCTCGCTGCCGCCGCGAACGCCGGGCAGGCTGCTGCCGCCGCGGCACTGCCGTCGTATCGCGATCGGCTCGCTGCGCATCTCGCCCGTTACAAGCAATATCCGACCGCGTCGCGAGCGGCGCGCGAGCAGGGCACCGCGATGCTGTCGTTCACCGTCGGTCGCGGCGGACAAGTGCTCGGCAGCCGGCTCGCCCGCACCTCGGGCTTTTCGGCGCTGGATGCCGAAACCATGGCGATGATCCGCCGCGCCCAGCCGCTGCCGCCGTTCCCGAACGAGATCACCCAGTCGTCGCTCAGCTTCACCGTTCCGGTGCGATTTTCGCTGCAGTGAGTGAGCGCGCCGGCCGGCGTCACGCTTGCCCGTGCGCCGCCTTCACCGCGGCCCGATCGACAGCCCCCTTGGCGTCCTTCGGCAGTTCTTCGACGAAAACCACGTGCTTCGGCTTCTTGTAGCGCGCGATCAGTGAGGCAACGAATTCCGCGAGGGCGTCGGCGGCGATGCCCTCGCCCGGCTTGCAGACACACACCGCCTTGATGGCTTCGCTCCATTGCGGATCGGGCACGCCGATCACCACCGCCTCGGCGATCGCCGGATGCTGCTTCAGCGCGCCTTCGACCTCGGCCGGATAGACGTTCTCGCCGCCGGTCTTGATCAGCTCCTTCTCGGGCGCGCGGCCCGCGTAGAACAAGTAACCGTCGGCATCGAACCGGCCCATGTCGCCGGTGTGATGCCAGCGGTTGCGGAACGCGTGCTGGGTGGCGGCCGCGTTATTCCAATAGCCCTTGAACACCGTCGGGCCACGCAGCACGATCTCACCGACTTCGCCCGGCGGCAGCGGCCGGTCCTCGGCGTCGACCACTGCGACGGTGCGCCAGAACAGCGGCCGCCCGGCTGATTTCGGCCGGTCGCGATACGGCGCGAACGTTGACAGGCCCGAGGTTTCGGACTGGCCGAACGTGGCCCAGAACGTCGCGTTGGGGCATGTCGCTTCGAACCGTTCGATCGTCTCCGGCGTGTCGAGCCCGGTCACCGCGCGCAGGCTGGCGAGTTGCCCCGGCTGCGCCTGATCGAGAATGTTGCCGAGCATTGGGGCGAACTCGGCCATCACCGTCACCTTGTGAGCTTCGATCTCGCGCGCCGCCTGCGCCGGGTCGAATTTCGCCGCGATCACGCTCGCGCCGCCGGCCTGTTGCAGCGTCAGCATCAGGCCGAGCCCGGTGACATGAAACAGCGGCAGCATACCGAGATTGACGTCGGTCTCGCTCAGTCGCCAGGCGTCGACCAACGAGCTTTGCGCGATCAGGAGATTGCCTTGCGAGATCAACGCGCCGCGCGGCCGGCCGCCGACCGCAGCGGTGTGGATGATGACGAAGCCGTCGGCGGCGCCGAACTCCGGCGCGTTCAGCGGCGCGTCCGAGGCAAGATCCTTGAACGACGTGAACGGCCCGCTGCCGTCGCCGATTGCGTAGGCCTTCTTGACGCCGCCGAGCGACGGCAGCACCCCGGCAACGATGTCGCGATAATCGGTGCCGGCCACCACCACGCTGGGCGCGCCGTCGCCGAGCACGAATGCGATCTCGTCGGCATTCAATCGATAGTTCACCGGCAGCAGGATCGCGCCGATCAGCGCCACCGCGCCGATCAGTTCGACCATCTCGATGCAGTTTTGTGACAAGATCGCCACGCGGTCGCCGGGCTGTATGCCGTCGCGCAGTAGCCCGCTGGCCAGCCGCTCGGCCCGCGCCAGATAGTCGCGGTGGCTCAGGCGGACGCCGTCGACGACGAAAGCCGTGCGCTCCGGAAACAGCGCCGCGTTGCGGCGATAGACGTCGGCCAGCGTAAAGTCGTGAAGCGCCATCGTGTCCCCCCTGATGCGGACCGCGGCCAAAGGTGTGGGGCGGGTCCGGATTGCTGCGCCGCCGGTTCGCCGGCCGTTCGCGCCTCGCTTTGTAGCGAACATCGTCAGGTGGCGGAAAGCATGATCGCGCGTCCTCCACCTTACCCCGACCTCGCTACCGCTAAACACCGCATCGGGCGGCGGCCGACCGCTGAATCTCGGACTTGCAGGTGCCGGGCCGCTTCCGCTGTTGTTCCCGAATCCCCATTTGTATGAATGGATTGACGGCAAGGAACATAGCCGACCCGCCCGAGTTGGGGACGCGAGACAAGGATTGGAGGCATCTCATGGCCAACGACGCACGCAGCCTGGAAGAGATTCGTCGCGACACCGAGCGCGCCCGGGCCGGCCTGACCGAGACCGTGGGTCAGCTGCGCGCCAGCGTCGCCGACACCGCCAACGAGGTGCGCGAGAAGTATTCGCCAGCGGCCATCAAGGCCGAGGTCGGCAGCTACATCAAGTCGCGCGGCGAAGAGATCGCCGACAACGTTCGCGACTCGATCCGCAACAACCCGGTGCAGGCGGTCGCGGTCGGCGCCACGCTGGCCTATCCGTTGTGGAAGGTGGCGCGTGCGATCCCGGCGCCTGTGCTGATGATCGGCGCCGGTCTGTATCTCGCCGGTACCCGTTCCGGCACCGAGCTGACGCAGCGCGCATCCGACAAGGCGCGCGATCTCGCCGGTGACCTCGAGCGCCGTGCCCGCGAATTCTCCGCCGATGCCGCAGACACTGCTGTTGCGGCGCGCGAATACGCTGCCGGTGCGATCGATGCGGCGAGCGATGTGGTGACCACCCGGGCCGAACAATTCCGTCAGGCTGCCACCGCGACGGCTGCCGATCTCAAGCACAAGGGCGATGACCTCAGCCGTAGCGTCGCGCATAGCGGCGACGATCTCCGCCGCCGCGCTACCGCGGCCGGTGAGGCATTTGCTGGGGAGGCTGATCAGCTCGCCGCACGCGGCGCTGGGCTCGCCAGTGTCGTCGCCGATACCGTGCGCGATGCTGCCGAGCAGGTCCGCGAGCGCGCCGGCGATGCGGCGACAAAGATGCGCGAGACCCTGCACGACACCCGCGATGCCGGCATGGATGCGGCTGCGCGGCTGCGCGACCAGGCGACTGATTTCAGCAATCGGGCGACCAAGACCGCAAAGCAGACGCTGACAGACCATCCGCTGCTGGTGGCTGGCGCCGGGCTCCTGATCGGCGGGCTCATCGCCAGCGCATTCCCGCGTGTCCGCGCCGGCGGCAAGCGTGTCGGTCGGCAGGTTGGCGAGCGCGCCAAGGATGCGATGACGCGCGGTATGGAGAAGGGCCGGGCCGCCTATGAAGGCGCCGCGCGGGAAGCCGAACAGCAAGGATTGACCGGCGAGGATATCACCGAGAACGTTCGCGATCTCGGCCAGCGCGTCCGCAAGGTTGCCGAGGCGGCCGCTGCATCATTCGAAGCGCCGTCGCCCTCGCAGAACAAACATTGATCGGAGACATCGGACATGGCTGAGCAGATCGTCAAGACTCCCGGCTCGACTGGCAACGCCAATGGCGGTCGCCAGCAGCCGCCGAAATCAGCAAAGAAGGATCCGCAGGACATGGCCGGAGAAATGGGAAGCGGCGCCGAGCCGGAGCGGGATCTGAAGGAGCGGATCGTCGGCCTCGCCAGCGAGTCCGCGGAAGCCGCTCGTGCCAAGGCCGAGGAGTTCGCCGAGACCGCGCGCGACTTCGCAGCCGAAGCCGGCGAGTCCCTCAAGCGCCGCGCTTACGAAGAGAAGCAGGCCGGCGCCGACTATGTCGCCAATATCGCGGATGCCATCCGCCGCGCCTCGCGCGAGTTCGACAACGATCTGCCGATCGCCGGTGTGTACATGCGCAAGGCAGCCTCCAAGGTCGAAGACATCTCTGACACCGTGCAGCGCGGCGATCTGTCGGACCTGATCCATGGGGTGCAGGACTTTGCCCGCCGGCAGCCGACTGTGTTTCTCGGCCTGGCGGTGCTTGCCGGCTTCGGTGCGGTCCGCTTCCTGAAGAGTTCGAACGGCGGACGTGACAGCCGCGTGGTCGATGCCGAGCCCAACCGGAGCTTCGATGATGACCGCGCCGAATAACAACCGTTCGATTCCGGACCTGTTCGGCGACGCTTTCACGCAATTCGCCAAGCTGATCAGCAATGAGTTCGAGCTGGCACGGGCGGAAATGTCCGACAAGCTTGGCCAAGTCGGCCGCGCCGCAGCCATGATCGGCGCCGGCGCCGTGATCTTGATTCCGGGCTTGGTGGTGCTGCTGATGGCCGCTGCCGCGGCGCTGGTCGAGCACGGCTTTTCCAGCTCGGTCGCGTATCTGATCGTCGGCGGCTGCACCACCGGCATCGCGGCGGCGCTGATCGGCTTCGGCGCCAACCGGTTGTCGCCGGAAACGTTGAAACCTGAAATGACCATCGAACAATTGCAACGCGACAAGGAAGCGGCCGGGGAGATGATCCGATGACCAAGAAGGATGGCTTGCCTTTGATCAGCGATCTTGGCGATGCGATGCGCCGCAACCCCGTCTCGACCGCGCTGATTGGCATGGGGCTGCTGTGGCTGTTCACCGGCGATCGGGCCAAGGCCAGCGCCGAGCGGATCGTGCGGCGCACCGGCCTCGACCGCGTGCCCGACGTCGCGTCGGACGCTATGGGCCGCGTCGGCGAACGCTTTGCCGACGTCGGGGAGAAACTCTCGGATGTGCGCGACAGCGCAGCGAGTGTCGCCAGCGAGACGGCACGGATGGCGCGGGAACGCGGGGCGGAGGCATTCGATCGGGCGGCCGAGTTCGGACGTGCGATTCCTGAGACCGGCGCCGATCTGTTCGACAGCGCCAAGAGCACACTCGGCGACCTGTTCAACGAACAGCCGCTGCTGCTTGGCGCAATCGGCGTCGCGATTGGCGCTGGCATCGCCGCGTCGCTGCCGGCGACTGAGACGGAGCGCGAATTGTTCGGCGACACCAGCGACGAGGTGATGGCGCAGGCGCGCGACTACGCGCGGCAGCAGGCTGCACGGGCCAGCGAGATGGCGCGCGATGTCGCCGGCGCTGCCGCTGAAGAAGCCCGCCGCCAGGGCCT
>NZ_QTKI01000215.1:0-8091 GCF_010820945.1 Rhodopseudomonas sp. BR0C11 | reverse complement strand
TGCAATGTCGGCCAGCGCCGCGCGGGACGGCCGCAGCACCACCGCGGCGGTGATCAGCGCCACCGCCGCATAGGCGACGGCGCCGGGCAGATAGGTGAGTGTGTCCCGCAGGTTATCGGCCAAATCCGCCGACTCGTGCGCGGCCGCATAGGCGAAGGTCGGAAAGCCGTGAGCGGCCAGCCACCAGACGTGCGGGCCCAGCACGAGGCCGCCGCACAGGATCATCAGCCACGGCGCCGGGGAGGCGAACAACCGGCCACGGCGCGGATCGATCAGCGCCGCCAGCCCCAGCGCGACGACCAGCACGATCGACCAGTATTTCCCCAGCATCGAGGCGCCAGCAAACGCCCCCGCAAGCGCCCCCCACAGCGCCGCACGACTCTCCAGTGCGCGCAAAAAGCAATGGATAGTGAGCGCCCATAGCGGCAGCAGCACCGCATTGGCGTTGTATTTCAGCGCGATGAAATTGAAGAACGGGATCAGCGTCAGCAGCGCCAAGCCGAACAGCGACTTCTCGGCGTCCATGTAGCGCCGCATCGTCCGCCAGGCGATGTACAGCGTCAGCGCGATATTGGCGGTCGCCAGCAGATGGACCGACAGATCGGACGGCGGAACCAGGGTGAACCAGGCGCGCGCCACCCAGGCCGAGAACGGCGGATGCTTGTCGGTGCCGAAAGCCAGGTGGCGCGACCAGCCATACAGCTCGGTCTCGTCGGCGTGCAGATCGCGCGGCCAGGTGGCGATGATCCGATACGCGGTCCAAACCGCCATATAGGCGAGCAGGGTCCAGATAACGGTAAGCTCCTGCCGCTTGGGATCGAGCAGGGCATCGAGCCAGCGCGTCAGTGGAGCGAAGGGGCGGCGGGGGGTAGAGGGAGGGGACATCCGGGCCCTGAGCTTGAGGCGTAGCGCGGCGGACATCATCCGCTTCCGCCGGCCGCGTCAAGCGCGGCAAAACCGGCGGTTTTTCGGGAGGTTGCGGCTTCCGTTCGCCTTGCCGGGCCTGAGTCGCGATGCTATCTGGCCGCCATGACAACCGTCCCCATCGACAATATCCGCAACTTCTCCATCGTCGCCCATATCGACCATGGCAAGTCGACGCTCGCCGACCGCCTGATCCAGATGACCGGCGCGCTCAGCGACCGCGAAATGGCCGGCAAGGAGCAGGTGCTGGACTCGATGGACATCGAGCGCGAGCGCGGCATCACCATCAAGGCGCAGACCGTGCGCCTGACCTACCGGGCGCAGGACGGCAAGGACTACATCTTCAATTTGATGGACACGCCCGGCCACGTCGACTTCGCCTACGAAGTGTCGCGGTCGCTGGCGGCGTGCGAGGGCTCGCTACTGGTGGTCGACGCCTCGCAAGGTGTCGAAGCGCAGACGCTCGCCAACGTCTACCACGCGCTCGACGCCAACCACGAAATCGTCCCGGTGCTCAACAAGGTCGACCTGCCGGCGGCCGAGCCCGAAAAGATCAAGCAGCAGATCGAGGACGTGATCGGACTGGACGCCTCCGACGCAGTGATGATCTCGGCCAAGACCGGCCTCGGCATCCCCGACGTGCTGGAGGCGATCGTCAAGCGTCTGCCGCCGCCGAAGGGCGATCGCGACGCCACCCTGAAGGCGCTGCTGGTCGACTCTTGGTACGACGTCTATCTCGGCGTCGTGGTGCTGGTGCGCGTGGTCGATGGCGTGCTCAAGAAGGGCCAGCGCATCCGGATGATGGGCACCGGCGCCGCCTACGACGTCGAGCGCGTCGGCTACTTCACGCCCAAGATGGTCAATGTCGAAGAGCTCGGCCCCGGCGAGGTCGGCTTCATCACCGCGGCCATCAAGGAAGTCGCCGACACCCGCGTCGGCGATACCATCACCGACGACAAGAAGCCGGTCACCGACATGCTGCCGGGCTTCAAGCCCGCCGTGCCGGTGGTGTTCTGCGGCCTGTTCCCGGTCGACGCCGACGATTTCGAAACGCTGCGCGCCGCGATGGGCAAGCTGCGGCTGAACGACGCCAGCTTCTCGTTCGAGATGGAAACCTCAGCCGCGCTCGGCTTCGGCTTCCGCTGCGGCTTCCTCGGTCTGTTGCACCTCGAGATCATCCAGGAGCGGCTCAGCCGCGAGTTCGATCTCGACCTGATCGCGACCGCGCCGAGCGTGATCTACAAGATGAAGCTGACCGACGGCACCGAGATGGAGATCCACAATCCGGTCGACATGCCGGACGTGGTCAAGATCGCCGAGATCCAGGAACCGTGGATCGAGGCCACCATCCTGACCCCCGACGAATATCTCGGCTCGGTGCTGAAGCTGTGCCAGGACCGCCGCGGCAATCAGAAAGAGCTGACCTACGTCGGCGCCCGCGCGATGGTGAAGTACGACCTGCCGCTCAACGAAGTGGTGTTCGACTTCTACGACCGGCTCAAGAGCGTGTCGAAGGGCTACGCCTCGTTCGACTATCACCTCACCGACTATAAGCCGGCCGACTTGGTGAAGATGCAGATCCTGGTCAATGCCGAGCCGGTGGACGCACTGTCGATGCTGGTGCACCGGACCCGCGCCGAAGGCCGCGGCCGCGCCATGGTCGAGAAGATGAAAGAGCTGATCCCGCCGCACATGTTCCAGATTCCGATCCAGGCGGCGATCGGCGGCAAGGTGATCGCCCGCGAAACCGTCCGCGCCCTGCGAAAGGACGTCACCGCCAAGTGCTACGGCGGCGACATCACCCGAAAGCGCAAACTTCTGGAGAAGCAGAAGGAGGGCAAGAAGAAGATGCGGCAGTTCGGCAAGGTCGACATCCCGCAGGAGGCGTTCATCGCGGCGCTGAAGGTGGACAGCTAAGTACCAGGCCACCGCTCACCGAAAGGCCTCGGCTTGCTTGTCGTGTCCTGATCAAGGACAGCCGATCTCGCCCCCTGCTAATCGTCAGTTCGTCGCTGAGCTGCAGGGTGATTCGCATGGCAAGGCTGGCTAGATTTCTGTTTTTAGGCGCGTTTGCGCTGCTCTCCGCGACCTCCGCCATCGCCGATCCGATTGCGCCGGCCGGCAAGGCGATCGGCCAGGACGCGGGTGGTCACACGATCTATCAGGTCGACGCCAACGGCATTTCGATCGGCTACAAGCTGGTTGGCCAGGGCGCGCCGATGGTGATGATCATGGGGCTCGGCGGCACCGCCGAGAACTGGCCACCCCAGGTGGTCGAGGCGCTGTCGAAGACCCATCAGCTGATCCTGATGGACAATCGCGGCATGGGCCACACGACCGCCAACGACACCACCTTCAGCTACCCGCTATTCGCCGCAGACGTGATCGGGCTGCTTGACGCGCTCGGCGTCAAGCGCAGCGATGTGCTCGGCTATTCGATGGGCAGCACGATTACCCAGCAATTGCTGCTGCAGTATCCGGACCGGTTCAACAAGGCGCTGATCCACGCCACCTCGACCGACGGCAGCAACGTCGCCAAGGCGCTGCACGGCCGGGTGCCGGCCGACCCGATCGTGGCGCGGCAGGTCGAGGCCACCACCCATTGGAAGACCCCGCTGGATAAGCTGCCGTCGATCGACAATCAGGTGATGCTGGTGGTCGGCACGGCCGACAACGTCGTCGGCACCGACAGCTCCAAGACGCTCGCCACCGCGATTCCTGGAGCGTGGCTGGTCCAGTTCAAGGGCGCAACGCACCATCTGATGTACGAGACCCCCGACGGTTTCTCGGCAGCGGCGCTAACGTTCTTCGAGACGAACGAGACCGTGCCCCCGAAGATCGAGCCGAACGCCTCCGTCGCTCCGCCACCCGCGCAGCCATGAGGCAGGCTGAAACGGGGCGACGTCGTTCTCCGCCTCGCCCGCTGATCGGCCAATCTCGGTCCACCAGACTCACTGCCCAAGCCTTCCCGCCCCGACAGATTGTCGCATCCGTCTTTCGGCGGGGGGTGTTTTGCGTCAGATCACGCTTGGAGGGGCCAAAGCCTCCCATGATGGCGCAATCGCCCCGGTGGTTCGGTCCGGTGGCCGGCTGGGCGGCCGGTCCGGACGGGCAGCCGGAGGCGCGACCTGACGAGATGCGCTGACCCCGACGCAATGACCGCAACCATTTCCCACACCCGCGCCCGGCCGCTCGGCGCCGCCGAGATCGAGCACGCCACGCGGATTGCCGAGCCTGATTTCGACCTGCTCGACGCGCTGTACCGCACCGACGATCCCGACGATCAGGCGCGCCTGCTGGCGCGCGTGGTACTGTCGGCGTTCGACAACTACTACTCGGTGTCGCGGCGGATTCCGGCGCTGGCGCAGGCGGCGTTCGAGGCGCGCGACTGGCCGGTGACGGTGCGACTGTCGAAGATCCGGATCGGGCTGTACACCGCCTGCATCGACCAGCTCGTGCCGCTGTTGAAAGCCGGGCTGCCGGAGCTGACGACCGACGAGCAGCTGTGGCCGACCGCCGAGGCCGAACTGCTCGCCGCGATCGAGGGCCGCTACGAGGCCGATTTCGCCTTCGCGTTCTGGCAGTCGCTGCGCCGCAAGCTGGTGAGCGACGAATGGCGGCCGGTGTCCTATGACGCCGGCGCCACCGCGCGGCGCACCACCTCGCCAGCAGCGGTGCTGAAGACCACCACCACCACGCTGCCTATCACCGCCGAGGTGATCGCCGGGATTCTCGGCGACGCCGGCTTCCATGTGCCGTGGCGCGATCGCGACGGCGACGCGGCGCTCGCAGCGCTGGCGATCGAGACGGCGCTGGAGCCGCTCAGCCCGCGTCCCGGCGAGCCGGTCAAGATCGAGATCGCCGACTCCGGCTTCTTCCGCAATCGTGGCGCCTGCCTGGTTGGCCGGATCAAACTGCGCGACCGCGGCGACATGCCGATGCGCAACCTGCCGCTGCTGATCGCTCTGCTCAACGAGAAGGACGGGCTGGTCGTCGATGCGGTGCTGACCGACAGCGACGAGCTGCAATATGCGTTCTCGTCGACGCTGGCGAACTATCACGCCACCAATCCGCGCTACCACGAGCTGGCCCGGCTGCTCCATGAGCTGATGCCGAAGCGGCCGCTCGGCACGCAATATTCGTGCATCGGCTTCCATCACCTCGGCAAGGTCGCGGTGATGAGCGAGATCCTGGCCGAACACCGCAAGACCAAGGAAAAGCTCGCCACCGCACCCGGCTTCAAGGGCACGGTTGCGATCGCCTTCACGATGCCGTCGTCGGCCTATGTGCTGAAGATCATTCGCGACCATCCGACCGACGATTACAAATTCGATTACTTCGACGGCCTCGACGAGGTGCTGCGCAAATACAATCTGGTGCATGAGATCGACCGCGCCGGATCGATGCTCGACAACATCATCTATTCCAACGTCAAGCTCGACCGCGCGATGTTCGCGCCCGAGCTGCTCGACGAACTGCTGGAAGCCGGGATCGGCACGGTAACGCTCGATCGCGGCGCGCTGGTGTTCCGGCATCTGATCGTGCAGATCAAACTGACGCCGCTGCCGCTGTATCTCGCCAACGCGTCCGCAGCCGAATCCCGTGCCGCGGTGATGAATCTCGGCGACTGCATCAAGAACAACGCCGCGGCCGATATCTTCAACAAGGATCTCGACGGCCGCAATTACGGCGTCAGCCGCATCCGCAAAGTCTATCTGTTCGACTACGACGCGGTGGAGCCGCTGACCTCGGTCACCGTGCGCCGCGACGACGCTGCGCCGGGTGAATTCGACAATGGCATGGTGTTCCGGCCGCAGGAGATGCTGGAGGGGCTGCGGATCGATGACCCCGGCCTGCGCCGCGCCTTCCGCGACGCCCATCCGGAGCTGATGCAGGCCGATTACTGGGAAGGCATGCAGCAGGCGCTGCGCGACGGCAAGGTGCCGAAGGTGATGAATTATCCAGCGTCGCGACGGCTGCGGCGGTAAGCGCGCGCGACGAAGACGTCCCGGCCCTTGCCGAACATCGGCGCGGTCTCTACCTGTTCGAGGCTGTTTTTCCGGGACGAGGACGCCGCCATGCTCGACGCCGCCATCAAGGCGCTGACCCAGATTCTGTCGCCGCCGATGCGCTCGATCCTGTGGCGCTCGGTCGGCTTCGCGTTGGCGTTGATCGCGGTCGCTGCGGTCGGATTGCAGCGGCTGCTGAGCTGGCTGGCAAGCTCAAGCGAGATCTGGGCCGAAGCAACGCTGGGCGGCTTTCACACCCCCCTGAACATCTTGTCGTGGATCGTGTCGATCGCGGCCGGGCTCGGCATCGTTGTCGGCGCGGTGTTCCTGATGCCGGCGGTGACCTCACTGGTGGCCGGCATTTTCGTCGACGAGGCCGCCGAGCACGTCGAGCGCGAATACTATCCGCACGAAGCGCCGGGCGTCGCGCTGCCGATCGGGCTCGCCACCTGGGAAACGGTGAAGACCGCGCTGCTGACTATCCTGGTTTATCTGGTGGCGCTGCCGTTCCTGTTCGTCGCCGGCGCCGGCGCGATCGTGTTCTTCGTCGCCACCGCCTGGCTGCTCGGTCGGGAATATTTCGAACTGGCCGCGATGCGTTTCCGCCCAGCGCCGGAAGCCAAGGCGATGCGGCGCGACAATGCCACCACGGTGTTCATCGGCGGACTGATCATCGCCGCCTTCGTGTCGATCCCGATCGTCAACCTGGCGACGCCGCTGTTCGGCATGGCCTTCATGGTCCATCTGCACAAGCGGCTGTCGGGATCGCGGCCCGAAGTGCTGGCGCCGGACCGGCGCAGCATGCTGCAGTAAGAGAAGCGGCGCCGAACGTTAGTCGGTGCGCGCCACGCCGCGCAGCTTGCGGCGAACCGCGGACGACACCTCCTGCACGGCGCCGCCGACGATCATCATCAGGAAATTCGCAAGGTGAGACATCTTCATCGCTAAGCACTCCTGGCGGGCATTACGCCGTGCGCGGCATCCAACGCCCTTTCGGACTTGAACCTGGACGATCTTGCGATCGTTCCAAGTTGCGATGAAGTATCAGGTCGTTTTCGTCGGCAGGATGCACAAAAGAGATCGTCGCCCGAGATAATCGGTCATGTGTCGGCCGGAGCTGACACTCGGCGTCAAGCTAACACGACGCAGAGGTGATGAGTTAAGCCTGGTGTCGGGCTGACTTGACGAAGCGATTGTCAACCTCGCGCAGGGCTCACTCCGAGCTGTTAGTTGAATTCCCGTCGACGCTCTCTGTCTTTCCGCACTAATTACCATTCTGCAATTGTGAGGCGCGAAATCGATTCGTCGCAGGAACTCTGCGGCGGGGCTGTGTTTGTCCGTGTGCGCCAGTTTGCTTCCGGCGCCATGGAGGTGATCAGCTTTGGTCCTTCATCCCGCGCGCGATACCCTGCAGACCTTCTCGCCGAGACTTCCCTCACGACGGCATCATCCAAAGCCTGACTGGCAGCGTGACGGCGGCGATTGGCCTCACCGCAACCGCAGCCGCTTTGTCGAAGCCGCCGGTCTGCGTTGGCACGTGCAACAGATCGGCCGCGGGCCGACGTTGCTGCTGCTCCACGGCACCGGTGCGGCGACGCATTCGTGGCGCGATCTGGCGCCACTCCTCGCCGAGCACTTCACGGTGATCGCACTCGACCTTCCCGGTCATGGCTTCACCGAGACGCCGGAGCGCGGACGGATGTCACTTGATGCGATGGCCGCCGATATCGCCGTACTTCTGGGCACGCTGGGGCAACGTCCGGCGCTGGTGGCGGGACATTCGGCCGGCGTCGCAGTGCTGGCGCGGATGTGCCTCGACGGTCTGATCGCGCCGTCGGGTCTCGTCAGCCTCAACGGCGCGCTGCTGCCGATCGGCGGACGCGCCGGGCGCTGGATGCTGCCGCTCGCCAGAGTGCTGGCGGGCAGCGCGATGGTGCCGCGGCTGGTGGCGCGGTTCGCGCGCACGAAGGGCATGGTGGAGCGGATGATCGCCGACACCGGCTCCTCGCTTCAGCCGGACGGCATCGAGCTGTATCGCGGGCTGGTGTGCAGCCCGGGTCATGTTGCGGCGGCACTCACTATGATGGCGAGCTGGCGGCTGGAGCGCCTCGCCGCGGAGCTGCCGCGGCTGACGCCGCGCCTGTTGCCGGTCGCCGGC
>NZ_QTKI01000214.1:0-8103 GCF_010820945.1 Rhodopseudomonas sp. BR0C11 | reverse complement strand
CTGCAGCGTCAGCAGGATGCGCCGCGCGGTGGCGCGCGGCAGGCCGCACGCCTTGGCGACATCGCTCAGCGTCATCGGCCGCTTCTCGGCGCCGAATGCTTCGATCACCCGCAGGCCGCGCGACAGGCTTTCGATGAACTCGGCACCCTCGCTTGGCACATCGTCGGCGGCTCGTTTCAGTTTGGGCATGCGGGTACTTCGGTGTGGGGTTGAGGCGGGGTGCTGACGGCGGGCGCCGCGACCTTTGAGCGCTGAGCTATACGATTGTTCGCTCAACGAACACAAGTTCGCCGGCAACTAAGGCGGCTGCCATCCTCATAGGCACGGAACGCGGAGAATTTGTTCTTGCCTGAAATGCTCTTTAGAGGCAGTTTCATTCGAAACGAACGAATGTTCGTCTATCGAACGTTTTGTTGCGCAGGGCGGATGATGGTCAGGATCAATTCGAGCGGCTATGGCACCGGCCAGCTGTTGCGCTCGCTGACCCGCGATCGCTCCTGCGCTCACAACAAGCGGCCCGTCGAGGCTGCGCGAAGGAGGCCAACGCCATGATGAGCCAGGAACAGAATGATCTGATCACCCGGGTCGGGCCGGGGACGCCGTGCGGCAAGCTGATGCGCGCCTATTGGCAGCCGGCGGCGCTGGTCGATGAGTTGGAGGGCGCACGCCCGATCAAGCCGGTGCGGCTGCTCGGCGAAGACTTCGTGTTGTTCAAGGACGAGACCGGCCGCTATGGCCTGATCGATCGCGATTGCCCGCATCGCGGCGCCGATCTCGCGTTCGGGCGGCTGGAGAACGGCGGCCTGCGCTGTGCCTTCCACGGTTGGCTGTTCGATGTCGACGGCAACTGCATCGACACCCCCGCCGAGCCGGCCGGCTCGCCGCTGTGCAAGAACATCAAGCAGCGCGCGTTTCCGGTGGTCGCGAAGGGCGGCATTCTGTGGGCCTATCTCGGCGCGGGCGAGCCGCCGGCGTTTCCGGAGATCGATTGCTTCATCGCGCCCGACACCCATGTGTTCGCGTTCAAGGGGCTGATGGAATGCAACTGGCTGCAGGCGCTGGAGGTCGGCATCGATCCGGCGCACGCCTCGTTCCTGCACCGCTTCTTCGAGGATGAGGACACTTCGCAGGCCTACGGCAAGCAATTCCGCGGCGCATCTGCCGGCAGCGATCTGCCGATGACCAAGGTGCTGCGCGAATACGATCGCCCGATCATCAATGTCGAACACACCGAATACGGCCTGCGGCTGATCGCGCTGCGCGAGATCGACGACGAGCGCACCCACGTTCGCGTCACCAATCAGTTGTTCCCGCACGGCTTCGTCATCCCGATGAGCACCGAGATGACGATCACGCAATGGCACGTCCCGGTCGACGATACCAACTGCTACTGGTACGCGATTTTCACCAGCTATGCTGCGCCGGTCGACAAGGTGAAGATGCGCGATCAGCGCCTCGAACTGTACGAGCTGCCGGACTACAAGTCGCGCCGCAACAAGACCAACGATTACGGTTTCGATCCGCACGAGCAGGCGACGTCGACCTACACCGGCATGGGTCTCGACATCAACGTTCACGATCAGTGGGCGGTGGAGTCGATGGGCGCGATCCAGGATCGCACCCGCGAACATCTCGGGCAGTCCGACAAGGCGATCATTCAGTATCGTCGGCTGCTGCGGCAGGAGATCGAAAAGGCCGCCTCCGGCGCCAAGCCGCTATTGGCGCTCGACGAGGCCGCGGCCCGCGCGATCCAGGGGCCGGCCACGATGGACGGCATCGGCCCGAGCCGCGGCTGGGAAACCTATTGGATGGAGGTCGACGTCAAGCGTCGCCGCGGCGCGCCGTGGGCCGCGCCGGTGCCGTCCGAGATCGCGGCGAAGGTGCCGCATCTGACGGCAGCAGAATGAGACGGCGCGGCAACGGATCGAGGATCGAACGTTGAGTCTGGTTGAGAAGTACGGCCTCTGGTCCGACGAGCAGATCGAAGCAGCGGCGCGGGTACGGCGGATCGCCGAAGAACAGGGGCTCGAGACCATTCGGTTCTCGTTCCCCGATCAGCACGGCATCCTGCGCGGCAAGACGTTGATCGCCGCCGAAGCGCTGAGCTGTCTCGACAGCGGCGCTTCGATCACCACCACGATGCTGTGCAAGGACACCTCGCATCGCACCGTGTTTCCGGTGTTCAAGGCCGGCGGCGGCTTCGGCATCAAGGAGATGGAAGGCGGCGCCGACGCCATCATGCTGCCTGATCCGACCACCTTCCGCGTCCTGCCCTGGGCGCCGAAGACCGGCTGGGTGCTGTGCGATCTGTATTTCGGCAATGGTCAGCCGGTGCCGTTCGCAACGCGCGGCCTCTACCGGTCGGTGCTGAAGCAACTCGCCGATCGCGGCTACGACTACATGGCCGGGCTCGAAGTCGAATTTCACGTCTTCAAGCTCGAAGACGTGATGATGTCGCCGGAGCACGCCGGCCAGCCCGGCGAGCCGCCGAGCGTCAGCCTGCTGTCGCACGGCTATCAGTATCTCACCGAGCAGCGCTACGATCAGATCGAGCCGGTGCTCGACCTGATCCGTCACGACGTGATGGCACTCGGCCTGCCGCTGCGCTCGATGGAAGTCGAGTTCGGGCCGAGCCAGTGCGAATTCACCTTCCAGCCCACCGTCGGGCTGATGCCTGCGGACCTGATGGTGCTGTTCCGCAGCGCGGTGAAGCAGATCTGCCGCCGCCACGGTTACCACGCCACCTTCATGTGCCGGCCGAAGATTCCCAACGTGGTGTCGTCGGGCTGGCACCTGCATCAGTCGCTGGTGTCGCGGACCGACGGCAGCAACGCCTTCGTGTCGCAGACCGACGTGTTGTCCGATCTCGGCAGACACTATCTCGCCGGTCTGTTGCATCACGCCCGCGCCGCGACGGTGTTCACTACGCCCACGATCAACGGCTACAAGCGCTATCGCTCGTATTCGCTGGCGCCGGATCGCGCGATCTGGGGCCGCGACAATCGCGGCGTGATGATCCGCGTCCTCGGCGGTCCCGGCGACCGCGCCACCCGGATGGAGAACCGGGTCGGCGAGCCGGCGGCCAATCCGTATCTGTATATGGCCTCGCAAATCCTGTCCGGCCTCGACGGCGTCGACCGCAAGCTCGATCCGGGTCCTTCGGCGGACACACCCTACGAGACCCAGGCGGACCTGCTGCCGAAGTCCCTGCGCGAGGCGATCTTCGCGCTGCGCGACGATCCGTTCTTCCGCACCACCATGGGCGACGGGTTCATCGACTACTACACCTTCATCAAGAATGCCGAGATCGAGCGTTTCCAGGCGGAAGTCACCGAGTGGGAGCAGCGCGAATATTTCGAGATGTTCTAGCGATCAGCGGCACCAATTTCGTCAGCCAGAGGAGAGGAAGCACAACATGAAGGGACTTCGATCGGTCTGCGCGGCCGCGGCCTTGTCGTTCGTCGCGGCAGGCGCCCACGCCGACACCATCAAGGTCGGCGTGATCGGCACCATGTCCGGGCCATACGCGCTGTTCGGCCAGAACTTCAAAATGGGCATCGACGCCTGGGTCGCCGAGCACGGCAACAAGGTCGGCGGCCACACCGTCGAGTTCGTCTATCGCGACGAGGTCTCGCCCAATCCGGCGCAGTCCAAGGCGCTGGCGCAGGAGCTGATCGTCAAGGAGAAGGTGCAGTACATCGCCGGCCTGTACTTCACGCCGAACGCGATGGCGGTGGCGCCGCTGCTGCAGGAAGCCAAGGTGCCGATGGTGGTGCTGAACGCGGCGACCTCCTCGATCACCGAAAAGAGCCCTTACATCGTCCGCACCTCGTTCACGATGTTCCAGAACACCGTGCCCGCCGCCAAGGTCGCCAAGCAGAAGGGCGCCAAGAAGGTCGCGATCGCCGTCAGCGATTACGGTCCGGGCATCGACGCCGAGACCGCGTTCAAGAAGACCTTCGAGGCCGAAGGCGGCAGCGTCGTCGAGGCGATCCGGATGCCGCTCGCCACCACCGACTTTGGCCCGATCATGCAGCGGATCAAGGATTCCGGCGCCGACATGATCTTCACCTTCCTGCCGGCCGGTCCGCCGACCCTCGGTTTCGTCAAGGCCTACATCGACAACGGCCTCAAGGCGGGCGGCGTCAAGCTGATGTCGACCGGCGACGTAGTGACGGAGCCCGATCTGCCGAACATCGGCGATTCCGGCATCGGCATCCTGTCGACCTATCACTACGCGGTGTCGCACGACTCGCCCGAGAACAAGGCGTTCCTGGCCCAGCTCGAAAAGGGTGGCGCCAAGCTCAGCGACGTCACCATGACCTCGGTCGCGGCCTATGACGGTGCCCGTCTGATCTACAAGATGATCGAGGCCACCGGCGGCAAGCAGGATCCCGAGAAGGCGGTCAAGGCTGTCGAAGGCATGAAGTGGACCAGCCCGCGCGGCCCGGTGTCGATCGATCCGACCACCCGCCACATCACCCAGAGCGTCTATCTGCGCGAAGTGGAAAAGAAGGACGGCAAGCTGATCAACAAGGAGATCGAGACCTTCAAGGATCAGCCGGACTGGGGACTTGTTAAGCAGTAAGCCGAAACTTTGAGCCCTTCGCGCCTTCGTTCGTGACTTGGCGCGGAGGGCTCCGGTCGACTAGATCGGTTCAGTTCGTCGTAGAATCAGGCTGGCTGTCGGGCTGGTTGCCGCGACCACCACCTCATGGTGAGGAGGCGCGAAGCGCCGTCTCGAACCATGGGCCGCAAGGAACGCGTGGCCCCATCCTTCGAGACGCCCGGCTTCGCCGGGCTCCTCAGGATGAGGACACAGTGCAATGTGGAATGGGCGATAGCGCCTCGATCAATCGGTGAGGCGCTCTTGCAAAGCGGCGTGAAGTCGAGTCGGGAGTGAGATTGTGAAGGCTGGATCCAATCGAACGGAATCGGCGTCGTCCGCGCCAGCGGCCCTGTGATGAGGACGATTCTCGGAATCCTGCCGGACGCACTGGCCTACGGCATGGTGCTGTTCACGATCTCGATCGGCCTGTCGATCATGATGGGCCTGATGCGGGTGGTCAATCTCGCACACGGCGCGTTCGCGATGATCGGCGGCTACCTCGCCTCGTTCGCGCTGACCTCGCTCGGCGTATCCTATCCGATCGCCATCCTGATCGCTGTGATCGGTGCGGTGATCATCTCGGTGCCGTTCGAATTTCTGCTGTACCGGCGGATCTATCGTCGCTCCGATGAACTGACCCAGATCCTGCTGACGATCGGCATCACCTTTTTCATCGTCGGCATCGCCAACTACATTTTCGGCCCGACTTCGAAGCCGATCCCACTGCCGGAGATGCTGAAGGGACCGTTCGATCTCGGCTTTCGCATGATCCCGGCGCACCGGCTGTTCGTGATCGGCTGCGGTGTCGTGACTGCGGTGGCATTGTGGCTGATGATCGAGAAGACCGAGTTTGGCGTCAGGCTGCGCGCGGCCGTCGACAACGGCGATATGGCTGAGGCGCTCGGTATCCGCACCCAGATCGTCTATTCGGCAACCTTCGCGCTGGCCGTCGGCCTCGCCGCGTTTGGTGGCGTGGTCGGCGCCGAGCTGCTGCCGGTCGAGCCGTTCTACGCGCTGCGCTACATGGTGACCTTCCTGGTCGTGGTTTCGGTCGGCGGCGCCGGCTCCGTCACCGGTGCGATGGCGGCGTCGCTGCTGCTCGGCCTCGCCGACACCACCGGCAAATATCTGGCGCCCGAGTTCGGCGAGTTCTTTTTCTATGTCGCGGTGATTGTGATCGTTTACGTGTTCCCGCACGGCCTGTTCGGAAAGGCGCACTAAGATGGCGACCTTGTCCGTCACCGCTGCGCCGTCGGCCTGGGCCGGTCTTCGCAACGACCTGATCGCCGCCGCGGTGATCGCCGTGCTCGGAGCGATCGGGTATTTCGTCTATCCCGACGATCTCGCCTTCCTGATCCGGGTGATCGGCCTCGCCTTCCTGGTGATCTCGCTGGATCTTGTCACGGGTTATTGCGGCGTCGCCACGCTCGGCCATGCGGCGCTGTTCGGCGTCGGCGCCTATGCGGCCGGCAATTTCTGTCTCGCCGGCATCACCGATCCGATCCTGATGCTGCTGATCGGTGCGCTTGCCGGCACCGCCACCGGGCTGGTCTCGGGCCTGCTGGTGACACGCTTCCGCGGTCTGCCTCAGCTCGTGCTGTCGATCGCGTTCGGCCAGCTCGTCGCCGCGCTCGCCAACAAGCTGTCGTCGATCACCGGCGGCAGCGATGGCCTCGCCGGCATCTCGCCGAGCCCGGTGTTTGGAATCTTCAACTTCGATATGTTCGGCCGCACCGGCTACGTGTTCTCGGTGATCGTGCTGTTGGTGACGATGGTGACTCTGCTGCGGTTCGCCCGCTCGCCGTTCGCGCTGATGTGCCGTGCCATCAAGGACGACACGCTGCGGACGCGGATGATCGGCGTTTCGGTGTATCCGCGGCTGGTGGTGATGTACTGCGTCGCCGGCGCAGTTGCGGGTCTCGGCGGTGCGCTGACCGCGATTAATACCGGCGTGGTCGGCCTCGACAGCGTCGGCTTCGAACGCTCCGCCGAAGCACTGATCATGCTGATCCTCGGCGGCGCGGGCAATCTGTGGGGCGCGTTGATCGGCGCGATCCTGTTCGAGCTGTTTCACCACTACGTCTCGACCGCGAGCCCGTTCCACTGGATGATCCTGGTCGGCGTGCTGTTGATCGTAGTGGTGCTGTTCTTCCCCAAGGGGCTGGTCAATGAAGTGACCCGGCGGATCGGCGATTTCCGGCAGGCGAGGGCGGCGCGATGACGACCCTGCTCGAGGTCCAGCGTTTGTCGAAATCGTTCGGCGGTCTGCGTGTCACCGACGACGTCTCCTTCTCGCTGTCGAGCGGCGATCGCGTCGCGCTGATCGGGCCGAACGGCGCCGGCAAGACCACGCTGGTCAATCAGCTCTCCGGAGACCTGGCGCCGTCCGACGGCCGTATCCTGCTGGCGGGCCAGGACGTCACCACCGCGTCGATCCCTGAGCGCGTCCGCGGCGGCTTGGTACGCACCTTCCAGGTGACGCGGCTGTTCACCAGCCTCACGGTCGCCGAGAACGTCGCGCTGGCGGTGATGCAGCGCCGCGGCCTGACCAAGCGGATGTTCTCCTCGGTGATGGATAAGGCCGACGTCCGTGACGAGTGGCAAAGCGTGCTGAGCCTGCTCGGCATCGGACATCTGGCGACGACGCCGGTGACCAAGCTGGCTTACGGCCAGCAGCGGCTGCTCGATCTGGCGATCGGTCTTGCCATGAAGCCGCGGGTGCTGGTGCTGGATGAGCCGGCGGCCGGCGTGCCGCACGACGAGTCGCCGCGGATTCTCGAAGCGATCGGCCGGATGTCGCCGGAGATCGCGATCCTGATGATCGAGCACGACATGGATCTGGTGTTCAAATTTGCGAGGCGCGTGCTGGTGCTGGCGAACGGCGCGCTGATCTTCGAAGGCACGCCCGCCGAGGTGAAGGAAAACGACGCCGTCCGTGCGGCCTATCTGGGAAACTATGCCGATGCCCGCCGCACGTCTTGAGGTTCAAGGTCTCGCGGCCGGCTACGGCTCGGTGAGCATCCTCAGCGACATCAGCTTTGCAGTGCCGGCAGGCGGGCGGCTGACCGTGCTTGGCCGCAACGGTGTCGGCAAGACCACGCTGCTGGCGACGCTGATGGGACTGACCACCCACAAGGGCGGGACGGTTCGGGTCGGCGAGCGCGAGGTGACGGGGCTGAAGACCTATGCGCGGGCCGCCGCAGGGCTCGGCTACGTGCCGCAGACTCGCGACGTGTTTCGCTCGCTCACCGTCGAGGAAAACCTGTTCACCGGACTTAAGGGCCGGCCGCGGTCCGAACTCGAGTCGGTGTACGCGATGTTCCCGCGCCTTGCGGAGCGCCGCAACCACGGCGGCATGCAGCTCTCCGGCGGCGAGCAACAGATGCTGTCGCTGGCGCGCACGCTGCTCGGCAAGCCGACCGTGCTGCTGCTCGACGAGCCGCTCGAGGGCCTCGCGCCGGTGATCTGCGATCAACTGATGGAGACCATCGTCA
>NZ_QTKI01000213.1:0-8146 GCF_010820945.1 Rhodopseudomonas sp. BR0C11 | reverse complement strand
GCCGGCGTCCTATGGCGACGTCACCGTCCGCCCGATCCCGCAGAAGCCGTCTCTGTTCCCGGATCCGGAACAGTCGCGCGCCGTGTCCGAAGAGCCGCTCGCGCCGGAAGCCTTCGTGCCGCCGGCCGCCGACCGCGCCGCGATGCGCCCGCCGCGGATGCCGCGGTTCGACGAACTGCCGGTGCCTGCCCAGAACGAAATCCGCCAGGCCCGCGGCGACGGCGAAGAGGATCATCCGCAGAAGAATCGGCTGTCGCTGCTGCAGCGCCTCGCCAACGGCCTCGGCCGCCGCGACGACGAGCCGGCCGAAGCGCCGCAGGTCGCCCGCAACGGCGGTCCGCAGATGCCGCCGCTGCCGGAGCGCCGGCCGCAGCGCAGCGTCGCCGATCAGATGGGTAAGGAGCCGGTGTCCGAGTACGCCAAGCGTCCGGCGCCGCAGGGTCTCGACATGCACGGCCGCCCGGCGCCTGTGGCCCCCGCGCCACAGGGCGACGACCATCTGGATATCCCCGCCTTTCTCCGGCGGCAGGCGACCTGAAACAATGTCTGAAATCTGACCAAGCTCAGGGCCTCGGCGATCCGCCGGGGCCCTTTTTTGTGGCAGGCCGGTATTCTGGCCTTCAAAATCTAAGTCACTGAAAAATCGTCAGTTTACGACTTTAGGCGGAACTGAAACGAAATCGCGCCGATCACGATTGATGTCGAATTCGATCGGCAGGCGGCGGTAATGCGGCGGGTTTGGGGTAACAATCCGTAAAAAAGCGTGAGTTGGCGCGATTTGGGGCAGTGCTATGGTCAATACGGACTTGGGGACGCCTAGAGCGAGTCGCCCGGCCGACAGGACCGGAACGATCTCCGCACTGCGTCAGTGGGACACTTTACTTATGAAGTTCAGCCGGCAAACCACGCTGCGTTCGCAAGCCACGGTGACGGGCGTAGGTGTTCATTCGGGCCGTCCTGTGACTCTGACGTTGGGACCCGCAGATATCGATGCGGGTTTTCTTTTTGTCCGGACAGGACTTGATGGCGCCGATCGCGAGATCAAGGCGACGTCCAAGTCGGTGGTCGCCACCGAGCTGGCCACCGTCCTCGGCGACAGCGACGGTCCGCTGGTCTCCACCGCCGAACACATTCTCTCCGCGCTGCGCGGCATGGGCATCGACAACGCCACGATCGAAGTCGACGGCCCCGAAGTCCCGATCATGGACGGCAGCGCCGCTCCGTTCGTCGCGGCCATCGACCAGGCCGGCCTCCGCGAACAGGCCGCTCCCCGCAAATACCTTCAGATCTTGAAGCCCGTCTCCGCCGCGATCGGCGAATCCTTCGGCGAGTTCCGGCCCTACGCCGCCGGCTTCCGCGTCGAAGTCGAAATCGACTTTTCCAATCCGCAGATCGGCAAGCAGAAATATGCGCTCGCGGTCGAGCCGGAGATCTTCCGCCGCGAAGTCGCGCGCGCCCGCACCTTCGGCCGCATGAACGACGTCGCCCGGCTGTGGAAGATGGGCTACGCGCTCGGCGCCTCGTTCGAGAACTCGGTGGTGTTCGACGACGACCGTCTGCTCAACCCGGAAGGCCTGCGCTACTCCGACGAATGCGCCCGGCACAAGGCGCTGGATGCGATCGGCGACCTCGCGCTCGCCGGCCTGCCGATCCTCGGCGCCTATCGCTCGGTGCGTGGCGGCCACAAGCTCAACCACACCGTTCTGACCACTCTATTGGCCGATCGCAGCGCCTGGCGCGTGATCGAAGCCGAGCCGGCGCGTCGCGCCGTGCGCGGCCACGCCGAAGCCGTCACCGGCCTGGTCGGCGGCATGGTGGCTCCGGCCTACGGTCCGGACGTGTCCTGACCGCAACAGCGCGTCAGGCGATTTTCCACATCTTGCGGCCTGTTAACCGATTGGGCCGGCCGCCTTATTCCCGGCGAATTAGCTGCGTACCCGGTTGGTGAAGTCACCTTTTTCGGCTAAACAGCCGGCGGTTGACTCCACGCTTTCCGGCGCAGGTCGATGGCTCAGGCCACAGCGGTCTGGTCGATTGCCGGGGCACCGTTCTCCATTTGTCGGGTTGGAATTGATGTCGGCACAGCGGATCGCGCTCGGACTGCGGAACGGAGAGACTTCTCGCAGGGGCGATCGCCTGCGGCGCGGGCTGCCGATGATCTTCAGCCTGCTGGCTCTGTCGCTTCCGCTCGGCGGCTGCGGCACCGGCGCGTTGTGGGACAAGTTCCTGGCCAAAGACGACAAGATGGTCGATGAGCCGGCGGACAAGCTCTACAACGAGGGCTTGTACCTGATGAATCAGGACAAGGACACCAAGGGCGCCGCCAAGAAGTTCGAAGAAGTCGACCGCCAGCACCCGTATTCGGATTGGGCGCGCAAGTCGCTGCTGATGTCCGCCTACGCGTACTATCAGGCCGGCGACTACGACAGCTGCATCGGCGCCGCCACCCGCTACGTCACGCTGCACCCCGGCAGCTCGGACGCTGCCTATGCGCAGTACCTGATCGCGGCGTCGAATTACGACCAGATCCCGGACATCTCGCGCGACCAGGGCCGCACCGAAAAGGCGATCGCCGCGCTCGAAGAGGTGATCCGCAAATATCCGACCTCCGAATATGCCAACAGCGCCAAGCAGAAGCTGGAAGGCGCCCGCGACCAGCTCGCCGGCAAGGAGATGGATATCGGCCGCTATTACATGAGCAAGCGCGACTACGCCGCGGCGATCAACCGGTTCAAGACCGTGGTGACGCGCTATCAGACCACCCGCCACGTCGAAGAGGCGCTGGCGCGTCTGACCGAGGCCTATATGGCGATCGGCATCGTCGGCGAGGCGCAGACCGCCGCCGCTGTGCTTGGCCACAACTTTCCTGACAGCCGCTGGTACAAAGACGCCTACAATCTTGTAAAGTCGGGGGGACTCGAACCCACCGAGAACAAGGGCTCCTGGATCAGCAAGTCCTTCAAAAAGCTCGGTCTCGGATAGGACCGTCTCCCATGCTTTCGCGCCTTTCGATCCGCGATATCGTGTTGATCGAGCGGCTCGACATCGAATTTTCCCGTGGCCTTGCGGTGCTGACCGGCGAGACCGGTGCCGGCAAGTCGATTCTGCTCGATGCCTTTGCGCTGGCGCTCGGCGGCCGCGGCGATGCCGCGCTGGTCCGCCACGGCGCCGAGCACGGCCAAGTCACCGCCAGCTTCGATGTCGCCAAGACCCATCCGGCGTTCGCGATCCTCAAGGCCAATGGCCTCGACGATCGTGAGGTCGACGAATCCGGCGAACTGATCCTGCGCCGCGTTCAGCTCGCCGACGGCCGCACCCGCGCCTTCATCAACGATCAGTCGGTGAGCGTGCAGACCCTCAAAGCGGTCGGCGCGACGCTGGTCGAAATCCACGGCCAGCATGACGAGCGGGCGCTGGTCGACGCCGCCACCCATCGCCGGCTGCTCGATGCCTTCGCGGGGCTCGAGAAAGACGTCGCCGCGCTGGAGACGCTGTGGGAAGGCCGGCGCACCGCGCGGGCCGCGCTCGACGCCCACCGCGCCGGCATGGAGCGTGCCGCCCGCGAGGCCGACTATCTGCGCCATGCCGCCGATGAGCTGAAGCAGCTCGCGCCGCAGGACGGCGAGGAGACCACGCTGGCCGAGCGCCGCGCCACCATGATGCAGGGCGAGAAGATCGCCGCCGATTTGCGCGAGGCGCAGGAGGCGGTCGGCGGGCCGCATTCGCCGGTCGCCTCGCTGGCTGCCGCGGTGCGCCGGCTGGAGCGCCGCGCCGGCTCCGCGCCGCAATTGGTCGAGCCGGCGGTGAGAGCCATCGACGCCGCCATCAACGCGCTGGAAGAGGCCGATCAGCATCTCAACGCCGCGCTGGCGGCTGCCGATTTCGATCCGTTGGAACTGGAGCGGATCGAGGAGCGGCTGTTCGCGCTGCGCGCCGCCGCCCGCAAGTATTCGACCCCGGTGGATTCGCTCGCCGCGCTCGCGGCGCAATACGTCGCCGACGTCGCGCTGATCGATGCCGGCGCCGATCGGCTGGTGGTGCTGGAGAAGGACGCCGCGGAAGCCGACGCCCGCTACAGCGCCGCCGCTGCGAAGCTGTCGGCGGCTCGGACCAAGGCGGCCGACAAGCTCAACAAGGCGGTCGGCGCCGAGCTGGCGCCGCTCAAGCTCGAACGCGCCAAGTTCATGACCCAGGTCGAGGCCGATGACGCGGCCCCGGGGCCGCAGGGCATCGACCGGGTCGAGTTCTGGGTGCAGACCAATCCCGGCACGCGCCCGGGCCCCCTGATGAAGGTAGCGTCGGGCGGCGAGCTGTCGCGCTTCTTGCTGGCGCTGAAGGTGGTGCTGTCCGACAAGGGCTCGGCACCGACCCTGGTGTTCGACGAGATCGACACCGGCGTCGGCGGCGCTGTGGCCGATGCGATCGGCGCACGGCTGGGGCGGCTCGCCTCCAAGGTCCAGGTCATGGCCGTCACCCACGCCCCGCAGGTCGCCGCCCGTGCCGACCAGCATTTGCTGATCTCCAAGGCCGCCCTCGACAAGGGCAAACGCGTCGCCACCCGCGTCGCCGCCCTGGAACAAGACCACCGCCGCGAAGAAATCGCTCGCATGTTGGCTGGCGCCGAGATCACCGCAGAGGCGAGGGCCGCGGCCGACCGGCTGATCAAGGCGGCGGGGTAGGGCGCACGCCGCTGGGCTCCGAGAGCTACGGCGGACATCGAGATTCCGGGTTCGCGAGCTGCGCTCGCGCCCCGGAATGACTCGCTGAGGGGCCGTTTCTCAACACGCCGTCATTCCGGGGCGCGCGCAGCGCGAACCCGGAATCCCGAGATTCAGGGCACCCGGCCCCAGCCTAGCGTGCGATCGTCTCGAACAGATCGTCCCAGCCCGGATTGTTGCGCTCGATCAGCGCCACTTTCCACGCCGTCGCCACTTCTTGATCTCCTTCTCCCTTGTGGTGGCGGAGATCGGGTCGTCGTGGATTTCGAACCACATCAGTCTGGCGATGTTGTATTTCGACGTGAAACCCGGCACGGCTTTGGTGCGATGCTCATAAGCCCGGCGGACGAGGTCGTTGGTGACGCCGACATACAGCGCACCGTCTTTGCGGCTGGCGAGCAGATAGACATAATAGGCCACCGGCGCCTCGCGCGCGGCGAGATTCCGGTTCGCTTGCTGTCGCAAGCGCCCCGGAATGACTCGCGGTAAAGCTAAACACCTCTCCCCAAGGTCATTCCGGGGCACGAGCGTGAGCTCGCGAACCCGGAATCTCAAGTGCGAAAAATGGCTGCGAAGACCAAACCCGCCCCCGACATCGCCACCCTCACCAAAGCGAAAGCCAAGGTGGAGCTGATGCGATTGCGCCTCGAGATCGAGGGGCTCGACAAGGCGTACTATCAGGACGACGCGCCGAAGATTTCGGACGCTGACTACGACGCGTTGCGGCGGCGGCTGGAGGCAATCGAGCAGAAGTTTCCCGAACTGGTCAGCGCCTCGTCACCGACCCAGACCGTCGGCGCGGCACCGGCGCGCGGCTTTGCCAAGGTTCAGCACGCGGTGCCGATGCTGTCGCTCGGCAACGCGTTTGCCGATGACGAAGTCGCCGAGTTCGCCCTACGGGTGCAGCGCTTTCTCAAGCTCGACGACGTGCCCGCGATCGTTGCCGAGCCGAAGATCGACGGCCTGTCGCTGTCGCTACGCTACGAGAACGGCGAGCTGGTGCGCGCGGCCACCCGCGGCGATGGCTTCACCGGCGAGGACGTCACCGCCAACGTCCGCACCATCAAGGACGTGCCGAACACGCTGAAGGGCAGGCACATCCCCGCCGCCTGCGAGCTGCGCGGTGAGGTCTATATGCTGAAGCAGGACTTCCTCGCGCTCAACAAGCGTCAGGAGGAGGCGGGCGAGACCGTGTTCGCCAATCCGCGCAACTCCGCCGCTGGTTCGCTGCGGCAGAAGGACGTGTCGGTCACCGCCTCGCGGCCGCTAAAGTTCTTCGCTTATGCGTGGGGCGAAATGAGCGACTATCCGATGGAGGAGCCGACCCAGCACAAGATGCTGCAATGGCTCGATCACGCAGGCTTTGTCGTCAATCCCGAGATCACGCTGTGTCACAGCGTCGAGGACGCGCTCGCGTTCTATCGCCGGATCGGCGAGAAGCGCGCGGCGCTGCCGTATGACATCGACGGCGTGGTCTATAAAGTCGACCGGCTCGACTATCAGGAACGTCTCGGCTTCGTATCGCGCTCGCCGCGCTGGGCGATTGCGCATAAGTTTGCCGCCGAGCAGGCGACGACCGTGCTGGAGAAGATCGACATCCAGGTCGGCCGCACCGGCGCGATGACGCCGGTGGCGCGGCTGCAGCCGGTGACGGTGGGCGGCGTGGTGGTACAGAACGCGACGCTGCACAATGAGGACTACATCAAGGGCATCGGCAACGATGGCGAGCCGATCCGCGATGGCGTCGACATCCGCGAAGGCGACACCGTGGTGGTGCAGCGCGCCGGCGATGTGATCCCGCAGATCGTCAGCGTGGTGATGGAGAAGCGGCCGGATACGGCGAAGCTGTATCACTTCCCGCACAAATGCCCGGTGTGCGGCAGCCACGCGGTGCGCGAAGAGGGCGAGGCGGTGTGGCGCTGCACCGGCGCGCTGATCTGCCCGGCGCAGGCGGTGGAGCGGCTGAAGCACTTCGTGTCGCGGCTCGCCTTCGACATCGACGGGCTCGGCGAAAAGCAGATCGAGCTGTTCCACGAGCGCGGCTGGGTGCAGGAGCCGGCCGATATCTTCACGCTGAAGGCCCGCAATGCCGAGCTGAAGCTCGAACAGCTCGAAGGCTACGGCGAGACCTCGGTGCGCAACCTGTTCGCCGCGATCGACGCGCGGCGCACGATCGAGCTGCACCGGCTGATCTTCGCGCTCGGCATCCGCCATGTCGGCGAGGGTAACGCCAAGCTGCTGGCGCGGCACTACGGCACGCTGGATGCGTTCCTCAGCGCGATGCGTGCCGCCGCCGACGCGCAGACCGAGGAGGGTAACATCTCGGAGGCGTATCAAGACCTCGACAACATTGCCGGCATCGGCGACGTCGTGGCCGAAGCGGTGGTCGAGTTCTTCGCCGAGGAGCGCAACATCAAAGCGCTCGATGCGCTACTCGCCGAACTCACCGAGGTGCTGCCGGCCGAGCAGGCGCGGCGCGACACCGCGGTCGCCGGCAAGACCGTGGTGTTCACCGGTTCGCTGTCAAAATTCACCCGCGACGAAGCCAAGGCCGCGGCCGAGCGGCTCGGCGCCAAGGTCGCCGGCTCGGTGTCGAAGAAGACCGACTACGTGGTCGCCGGCGAAGACGCCGGATCGAAACTGACCAAGGCGAAAGACCTCGGCGTCACTGTGCTGACTGAAGACGAGTGGCTGGCGCTGATCGGAAACTAACCCCGTCATTCCGGGGCGCGCGGAACGCGCGAACCCGGAATCCCGAGCTGTTCTGCCGATCGAGATTCCGGGTTCGCTCACTTGCGTGAGCGCCCCGGAATGACTCGCTGCAAGGGAGACGAAGCTCCGCTCTACACCAGCGTCTCTTCTTCCGCCTTCTCGATCATTTCCTCGGTCGCGATCAGATTGCGGCGCGGCACCAGGAAGATCATCGCCGAGGCGCAGGCGAGTGCCGTCCCGAAGATCGCGATATTGAGCGGCAACGGCGTCGCGAAATGGCCGCCGAGCCAGGCGCCGGCCTGCGAACACAGCGAGCCGAACCCGAATTGGGTGAAGCCCATCAGTCCGGATGCGGTCCCGGCGGCCTGCGGGCGGATGCTGATCGCGCCGGCGGCGGCATTGGCCATCACCGCGGCGTTGCCGAACATGATGATCATGTGGGTGCCGAACAGCCAGCTCGGCACCTGATTCCAGCCGAGGAAGCCCCACGCCAGATTGAGCAGCGCCCCGACGATCTGCAAGCTGAGTCCGAACCAGATCAACCGGTCGAGCGAATGCCGCGGCGAGAATTTCACGCAGAATACGTTGCCCATCAGATAGGCGAAGCCGGAGCTGGCGAACCAGGCGCCATACTCGGCGCTGCTGCGGCCCATCTGCGTCACCACGACGTAGGGGCCACCGCCGGCGAAGATGAAGATGATCGCCGACGCCAGCAC
>NZ_QTKI01000212.1:0-8232 GCF_010820945.1 Rhodopseudomonas sp. BR0C11 | reverse complement strand
GCGCTGACGCGCACGCTGTTCGACGGAACGAGAGATGGGAATGCCGCGCGACGCGGCGGGCCGTGATGAACGAGGACGGACGGCAACCAGGCTCAATTGCTGGTTTCTTTGCCCGACATGATGTCCATCCGCTTGCTGCCGAGCGCTTCCTTAGGCCCGGTGCCGTAAGCGAAGTTCGGCGACGGCGTCTGGTAGCCGGACGGTGGCTGGGTCAGGTTCTCGCGGGTCGGCTCGCCGGTGAAGGTCGCGGTTTCGGTCCTGCTGCCGCCGCCGAGCACGCCCCACAACGAGCCGTTGAAGCCGAGCTGCGAGGGGCTCAACATCGGATTGTTCTGCTGGTTGCCGGGCTGCATCGGATCGTTGCCACCCTTGGCGGCGTCGGCGCGGACCGATTTGAGCTGCGACGGCGTCAGCGGCTGGGCCGATTCCCACGGATTCGGCTTGGCCTTGGCTTCGGCCGCTTTGATTTCCTTGCGGCGCTGCAGGTCGGCGTCCTTCGGCCAGTTCGGCGCCGGCGCGGCGGCCGCGGCGGTTTCCGGCGGCGGCAGTTCGAGCTTCGGCGGCACCACCAGCGGCGAGCGCTCGCGATAATTGATGCCGGAATTGTCCATGTTGGTGGCGCCGATGCCGGACATCAGGCCCTTGATGATCTTTTCCTCGAAGGTGGAGTCGTCCGCCTCTTCCTGGTCCTGGGCGCGGGCGATTCCGACCGTCAGCACCATGCCGACCCCGAGGGCAACGGCGGCGACCCGGGCGGTGCGGAGCAGCGCGGCGGTGGACGTTTCCGTCTTCGGAAGGCGGCTGTCGGTCTGGCGCATGGCGTTGATCCTATTCACGTCTTGCGATCGGGCCGCAACCCGGAAGCAGGCCCAATTCCGCGCGGTCGGTATCGGCCGGGATCAGGGCGCTTTTGCGGCGGGTAGCCCTATCAGGGAGTCATACAGCAGGGCTGCCACCCCGACAACAATCGCCACGTCGGCGATGTTGAACACGTACCAGTTGTAGGTTTTGCCGCCGATTTCGGCGTGAAGCAGGGCAAAATCGACCACCGCGCCATAGGCGAGCCGGTCGATCGCATTGCCGATCGCCCCGCCGATGATCAGACCGAGACCGATCGTCGCAAGCCTGGTGGTGGAGCGCGCCATCCAGATCGCCAGCGCCACCACGGCCACCACCTTGAACGCCAGCATCAGCATCTGCCCGGTCGGCCCCTGTCCGGAGAACCAGCCGTAGGAAATCCCGGTGTTCCAGGCCAGCACCAGGTCGAAGAACGGCAGCACCTGCACCACGCCCTTCCGCGCCAGCTCGAACCCGTGCAGCAGCCACAGCTTGCTGGCCTGGTCGAGCGCCAGCGCGACGATCGCGGCGAGGACGCCGAGGCGGACGGGGGTCATGATGCGGCGCCCACCCCAAAACGAGGCGTCGTCATGCTCGGCGATGACGGCGAAGGAACCACCGGCACGGCCCCCTCATCCTGAGGAGCGGCGTCTTCGCCGCGTCTCGAAGGATGAGGGCCACGCCACCTCATGGTTCGAGACGCGCGCCCGAGGGCGCGCTCCTCACCATGAGGGGCCGGTGCGCGTGTCACGCCGCTCAAGACGCCGCGCCGCCCAGCGCCTTCCATTCCCGCAGCGCCTGGGCGTCGCGGGGGGAGACGTCGGGATACTCGGCATCCGAGCCGACGCTCGACAGGATCTTCCACGACCGGGCGCACTTGGTGCCCTGCGCCCGCTCGATCACCACGCCGACATCGGCGAGCTCCGGCAGCCGGAACGCATCGGCCGGCGGGGTGTCGTTGCCGCGCAGGATCTCGACCATCGCGTTCGAGGTGATGCAGATCTCCGCCCAGTCGACGTCGAACAGATCGCCCATGAAGGCTTCCGGCAGATAGATCATCGGCGAGGCTTCGAGCGACGAGCCGATCCGCTTGGCGGCACGCTCGACTTCCAGCGCGCCGGTGACGACCTTGCGGATCGCACGGATCACCCGCCACTTCTTCTCCAGCGCCTCGTCGCGATATTCGCCGAGGTCGAGCGGGAACAGCGTCAGGTGCACGCTCGGCTCGGCGTCGGGCCGGTACATGCCCCACGCTTCGTCAGCGGTGAACGACAGCACCGGCGCCAGCCACTTCAGGATCGCGTCGCAGATGATGTCGATCGTGGTCAGCGCCGCCTTGCGCGCCAGCGACGACGGCGGGTCGCAGTACAGCGTGTCCTTGCGGATGTCGAAGTAGAACGCCGACAGCTCGGTGTTCATGAACGCCGCCAGCGAGGCCACCACGGTCTTGTAGTCGAACTCCGCATAGGCGGCCCGCACCGTCGCGCTCTGCTCGGCGAGCTGATGCAGCATCAGCCGCTCCAGCTCCGGCATGTCGGCGAACGCCACCGCTTCGTCACGCTTGAAGTGATGCAGCGTGCCTAGCATCCAGCGGATCGAGTTGCGCAGCTTGCGATAGGTCTCGACCACGTTCTTGAGGATCTCGGGGCCAATGCGCTGATCGTCGGCGTAGTCGGTGGCGCACACCCACAGCCGCAGGATATCGGCGCCGGAGGACGCGATCACCTTGGCCGGATCGGTGGTGTTGCCGAGCGACTTCGACATCTTGCGGCCCTGCTCGTCGAGGGTGAAGCCGTGCGTCAGCACGACGTCATAGGGCGCGCGGCCGCGGGTGCCGCAGCTCTCGAGCAGCGACGAATGGAACCAGCCGCGATGCTGATCGCTGCCTTCCAGATACATCACCGTGTCGGCGCCGCCGTCGACCTTGCGGCGGATGCCGGCGAGGCCGGGGAAGTTCTGCGCATCTTCCAGCACGAACGCATGGGTCGAACCGGAGTCGAACCAGACGTCGAGAATGTCGTCGACCTTGCGCCAGCCCTCGGCGGCGCGATCGCCCAGGAAGCGCTCGGCCGCGCCTTCGGCGTACCAGGCGTCGGCGCCTTCCTGCATGAAGGCTTCGGCAATGCGCTGGTTGACGACCTCGTCCTGCAGGATGTCGACCGAACCGTCGCCCTTGTCCTTGATGAATACCGCGATCGGCACGCCCCAGGCGCGCTGCCGCGAGATCACCCAGTCCGGACGGCCGGAGATCATGCCGTTGATGCGGTTCTGGCCGGCCGGCGGCACCCATTGGGTGACGGAGATCGCCTTCAGGGCGCGGGCGCGCAGCGTATCGCCGGGCTTCGCCGCGCCGTCATCGACGATGTCCTTGTCCATCGCGATGAACCATTGCGGCGTGTTGCGGAAGATCACCGGCTTCTTCGAGCGCCACGAATGCGGGTACTGATGCTTCAGCTTGCCACGCGCCAGCAGCGCGCCGCGCGCGATCAGCGCCTGGATCACCGCCTCGTTGGCGTCGCCCTTCTCGCCCTTGTCGTTGATCACCCGCTTGCCGGTGAAGCCCGGCGCCTGCTCGGTGAGCGCACCGTTCTCATCGACGGTGTAGGGGATGGTCGACGAGATGCCCCGCGCTTCGAGAGCGCGGGCATTGTGCATCCAGATATCGAAGTCCTCGCGGCCGTGGCCCGGCGCGGTGTGCACGAAGCCGGTGCCGGTGTCCTCGGTGACGTGTTCGCCATCGAGCAGCGGCACGATGAACTCATAGCCGCCGTCGAGGCCCTGCAGCGGATGCGAGCACTCGCTCGCCTTCAGCACGTCGGCGCCGATGTCCGAGACCTTCTCGTACGCCGCGACGCGGGCCTGCTTGAATACGCTCTCGGCGAGCGCGTCCGCCAGGATCAAAAGGTCGCCGGTCTTGGCCCAGTTATCAGCCGGCGCATCGGTGACCTTGTAGAGACCATAGGCGATCTTCGACGAGAAGCTGATCGCGCGGTTGCCCGGCAGCGTCCACGGCGTGGTGGTCCAGATCACGATGCTGGCGTTCTTGGTCGCCGCATCGCCGGTCTTGACCGGAAACTTCACCCACACCGTATCCGAGGTGTAGTCCTCGTACTCGACCTCGGCCTCGGCCAGCGCGGTCTTTTCGACGACGCTCCACATCACCGGCTTGGAGCCGCGATACAGCGTGCCGTTGGCGGCGAACTTCATCAGCTCGCGGGCGATCTGCGCCTCGGCGAAGTAATTCATCGTGGCGTAAGGATGATCCCAGTCGCCGATCACGCCCAGCCGCTTGAACTCCTCGCGCTGCACGTTCAGCCATTTGGTGGCGTAGGCGCGGCACTCCTTGCGGAACGCGATGATCGCCGCGGAGTCCTTGAAGTTCGGCTTCGGCTTACCCTTGGAGCGGTAGTTCTCTTCCTCGATCTTCCACTCGATCGGCAGGCCGTGGCAGTCCCAGCCGGGCACGTAGTTGGAGTCGAACCCGAGCATCTGCTGGCTCTTGGTCACGACGTCCTTGAGGATCTTGTTGAGCGCATGCCCGATATGGATGTTGCCGTTGGCGTAGGGCGGGCCGTCGTGCAGCACGAATTTGGCGCGGCCCCGGGCGCTTTCGCGCAGCTTGCCGTAGAGGTCCATCTCCTCCCAGCGCTTCAGCAGCTCCGGCTCGCGCTGCGGCAGTCCGGCGCGCATCGGAAACTCCGTCTGCGGCAGGAAGAGGGTTTTGGAATAATCGTTGACGTCGGATTTTTCAGGCTTGTCGGACATGGAAGCTCTGGGTCAAGAGGCGCTGACGCGATCGATCGCGATGAAGTGAGACGGGTCCCGGTCTTGCGCCGAACTCAAAGCTCAGGCGGAAGCCGGGCCGATAATGCTGATGATGGCGCGCCGTGCAGACATGCGGGCATTCATTAGCAGGCGGTCGCAGGATCGCAAAGCCCTGCGGCGGTCATCCTTGCGTCTGGCCGCCCTTCCTCAGCGGCTTGGCCGGGTTGCCGCCGACGATCGAATGGGGGGCGACATCGCGGGTCACGACGCTGCCGGCCCCGATCACGGCGCCGTCGCCGATGCTGATGCCGGGCAGGATGATGGCACCGCCACCGATCCAAACGTCGTTGCCGATCGTCACCGGGCGGCCGAATTCCAGGCCCTCGCGGCGGGTGGCGGCGTCGCGCGGGTGGTCGGCCGCGTAGATCTGCACCGCCGGACCGATCTGGGTGCGGTCGCCGATCCGGACCGGCATGATGTCCAGGATCACGCAGTTGAAATTGAGGAAGACGTTGTCGCCGAGGAAGATGTTGTAGCCGCAGTCGCAGAAGAACGGTGGCCGCACCACCGCGCTCTTGCCGACATGGCCGAAATGCTCGGACAGCAGCACGTGCCGCTCCGCCGCCGGCAGCGCGCCCGAGGCGTTGTAGCGGACGATCCAGGCCTTGTTGGCGGCCTCGTCGGCGGCGAGCTCCGGGCTGCCGGGGCGATACAGCTCGCCCGCCAGCATCTTCTCCTTCTCGGTCCGGTTCATCGCAGCGTGCCGAGTTTGGGGAACGCGCCGTGGTCGGCGGCGAGCGCCGCTCGGGCGCGGGCGGAGTCGTCGTCCATCTGCCGGATCAGCGCCTCGATGCTCTCGAACTTCTCCTCGTCGCGGATGAAGGCGATGAAGGCGACGTCGAGCGTCTCGCCGTACAGCGGTTCATTGAAATCGAACACGAACACTTCGAGCAGCGGCGCGCCGTTGTCGAAGGTCGGGCGGCGGCCGAAATTCGCCACCGCGTCGTAGTGTTTGCCGCCGCGGCCGACCCGCACCGCATAGATGCCGTGCTTCAGGCTGCACTCCGGATCGAGCCTGATATTGGCGGTCGGATAGCCGAGGTCGCGGCCGCGCTTGTCGCCATGGATCACCTCGCCGGTGACGAACCACGGACCGCCCAGCATCTCGGTGGCGGCAGCGATGTGGCCCTCCTCCAGGCATTTGCGGATCGCGCTCGACGACACCGGATGGTCGCCGAAATCGACATGCGGCTGGACGTCGACCTCGATCCCGAGCGACGGCGCTTCGGCGACCAGCATCGACGGCGAGCCGCCGCGGCCCTTGCCGAAGTGGAAATCGTAGCCGATCGCAATGCCCTGCACCCCGAGCCGGCCGATCAGCTCGTGCTGGATGAAGTCGTGCGCGGTTGTCGACGCCCGCCGCGCGTCGAAGCTGAGGATCACCGCGCCGTCGAGCCCGGTGCCCGCGAGCAGCCGCAGCTTGGCGGTCTCGTCGGTCAGCCGGAATTGCGGCACGTCGGGGCTGAAGAACTTGCGCGGATGCGGCTCGAACGTCACCGCCAGGGCTGGCGCCTTCTTGATCCGCGCCATGTCGAGGCAGGCGCCAATCACGGCACGGTGGCCGCGGTGGACGCCGTCGAAATTGCCCATCGCCACCACCGCGCCCTTGGGGATCACGGCCGTCGGCGTATCGTCGCGGATTACGGCAAAGCCTGTCATTTGGGATTCAGTTCATCGCGTTCAGGAGGGACCCGGACCGTGACGCGGAGCCGCGCGCGGTGTCAAGCCATCGTGCGGCCTGGGACACCTTCGGGAACGTCTGAAGCGAGGCGCCGGGGGCTCAGCCGCCGCGCAGCGGCGGGACTTCGAGCTGGTCGCGGCGGCAGGCGCGGCGGTCGATTTCCTCGCAGGCCCGGAATTGCAGATCCTTGCTCATGCAGATCCGCACCTCGCTGAGCCGCTTGCGGTCGCACATCACCGCAATCGCCGAATTCGACAGGCCCGGATTGACCTTGATGAAGGCGGCCTCGACCTCGTCGGCGGTGACGGTGCGCGGCTCCTTGGCGTCGATGAAGTCGGGCGGAATCCGGACCGCGGCGCGGGCCTTGCGGATCTGCTCGAAATAGCTGCGCTGCGACAGTCCTGCGCAGGTGCCGTGCTTGTCCCACTCGTTATAGATCAGCCCCGGCGCCGGCATCAGGTCGAGCATCGAGTCGACGATGCGGCGGTCGAGCCGCGGCGCGGGACGCTCGCAGTATTCCGGAAAGCCGCGCTCGTATTGCGGCCACAGCCCGTGCACCACGAAGGCGAACGGCCGGCCGCCGCATTGCAGCTGCTGGGAGCGGCCGCTGAGGCCGCGTTCGGACGCCTGCTCACAATAAGACGGCGACCACGACAGCGCCAGCACGTAGAAATCGAACGCGCCGGGCGCATTCTGGCGGCGGTCCTGCGCCTCGGCTGCGGCCGAGGTGAACAGAGCCCCAGCCACCGCGCAGGCGGCGATCAGCGACCGTCGTCGACGTAGAAATCCAAGCATGTCACAGGGCCCTGCTGCTGGAAGTGCGAAAAGCCTACCAGGACTCAGGAACGTTTCAAGAACGCAAATGGTCGATAGTGCCGCGGTTCAGCGCGGCGCGCCGCTCAGGGCTTGGCGGCCTTGCAGGCCGGATTGAACGCCCAATTGCGGTCGACGCCGACGACGCAGAACTCGACGCCGTCGGTGAAGCCGGCGAGACCGCCATCCTCGATGACCGAGAAATACACCGGACGGGTCTTGCCGTCGTTCAGTAGCGCGTCGGCGGCACAGAAGCGGCGCGGAATGTTGTCGCTCTGCCAGGGGCGGAACGCGACGTCGCGGACCTTCGCATACGCGGTGATGCGCAGATCCGAATTCCAGAAGGTGCCTTCCTTCTCGGCGAACTGGTGGGTGATCGACGGCAGCGCGGCTTCGCACGGCGGCAGATTGCCGTCATAGCGCGGACCCGACAGCCAGAAGTTCATCTCCAGCGGATTGGCCGCCTGAGCGGTGGGCGCCAGCGCGAACAGGCCAAGCAGGGCCGCGACCGCGGCGACGGGCGTTTTCAACGTCGAAATGAATCGCATGGCTCATCCACCGGAATTCGATGCGGCGGACGGTGCCGCGAAGCCATGCCAAGGTCAAGTGCGGGCCGGCCACACCTCGGCAGAACCCCACGCGGAACGCGGGGCGTGTTCTTTCCATTCTCATGGCGGCGTTCTAGACTCGAACGCAGCGACAGAGGGAGATCACGATGCGATTGATGGGGGCTGCCGGCTTGGCCGTTCTGGGTGCGGTGCTGGCAAGCACGGCGGCGCGCGCCGATTATGTGCCGCCGTTCAAGGGCAATGATACCGGCGGAATCATCTCCACCAGCCTGATCGGCCACGCCGACGTCCGCGCCATGGCGGTCGATCACTGCGCCCGCTACGGCAAGGTGGTGAAGCTGCTCGGCGTGCAGGCCAATTACGGCGGCTACATCTCGTTCGCGTGCCGCTGGGTGCCGTACGGCGCCGACGAGCGGCCGCTGCGCACCAAATACTGATCGGAGCCGCAGCGATGAGCCGTCGCCATCCGTCTCGCATCTGGCTGCTTTCCCTGCTGCTCGCCGCGCC
>NZ_QTKI01000211.1:0-8234 GCF_010820945.1 Rhodopseudomonas sp. BR0C11 | reverse complement strand
GTTATGGAGTTGGACCAGATTATGGTGACCGACCGCGCGCGCCTGATCACGAGCTAAGTGTTCAGAAGTGCGCGTTCAGCCGCAGCATCGCCTGGTGACGTTCGAAGTGATCGAGGTTCAAAGGCCGGATGTCGCCGAGCGATTGGCCTGAGACCTGCACCTGCCAGGTTCCAGAGACACCTAGCGTCGGCGTGATCGCATAGGAAAAGGTCGGGCCGACGAAGACGGCATCGCCGGCGAAGCGATCGAGCCCGCCGCCATCATAGGCGCGCAGATAACGCAGCCCGACGCCGGCGACGAAGCCAGGAGCGAAGGCATAAGACAGCGCGCCGTGAAGCTGCAGTTCGGAATCATGGCCCCACGCGCCGGTCGAAAGCTGACGTGTGGCGCCGGTGCCGTACCAGACGTTGAAGGCGGCAAACAGCCGGTCCTTGATCAGTTCGCGGTCGAACAGCGCGGCAAATTCCGCGCCGTATTGCTCGATCCGCACGCCGCTCGCTTCATCGACGCGGCTCCAGCCGGGCTGCGCGTGCAACGTCAGGCCGAACGGCGCGACCTCACGGTCGATCAGCTTGTAGCGGACTTCGAAACCGGCGCCGTTGAACGATAGATGGCGGCGGTCGTCATAGCCGGGAACCGCATCAATGCGCTGGGCACCGAGCGCCAAGCCGGGCGCGATGCGGAGACGATCGTTCACCGTGTATTTGACCTGGGTGAGCATCACCAAGGTGGCGTAGCTGCCGCCGCGCTTGCCGAAGCCCGCGACATTCTCAAGCTCGACCTCGATTTCGCCGGGCTGGCCGATATCCGAGCCCATGGTGAAGCCGAAGATGTGTTCGGTGTCGACGCCCTCGGCATGATGACTGCCCGGCACGGTCTCCGGCTTGTCGGTCACTGCGTGAGAGAGCGATGGCAACCACGAGGGTGCGGGACCCCGCCAGCTTTGCGCCTCCTCGGCGGCGGCCGGCATGGTCCCGGCTAGCAGTGCTGCGAACGAGCGCGCGGCATGTCCGCGGCCTCGGCGTGACGCAAAGCTGTCAGCCTTCCGCCCTCGCCTCACCGCTGCACGCCCACTCGCCATCGCCGTTTCTCCCTGGCGCCCGAATCCCATTCGCTCAGTGATCCCGCCCCGCAGCCTGCGTCATTGATGTGTCTCGGCGAAAGCGGGGTCGAGGCTGCGGCAAGGTCCAATGCCTGATGAAACTTGCCCAGCAGGAGCAGGTTGACTTATTTGCAATTGCAAATCAATTGCAAATAATGAGCGAGACAGCTCCAGGCGCGGTGGTTTTGCACAGACAGGTCGGCCCCGGGGCTGGCGGGGGAGCCCCGGGGCCAGTCATCGCCAACCGGGGAGGTCTCGGCGGTGACGGCAGGATCCGCGGGCCGATGGCTGGCCGACGTGGTGGGTCCTGTCTGATAAATCCCTTGCATGCCCAGGTCGGCGAGCGAAAGCGCCATCGCTTCAAGTGGTTCCAGGCTTACTAACCGATCGTGCGCGATCGCACCGAGCAAATTAGGCCGAAATCAACACCCAGGTATAAATACCGACGCTCCCTACCCCGCCATCTTTCGATGACCATCATGTACTTCGGCGCACAAACGGAACCGGGATGGCGCGTTGCCGCCGCACAGGCGCAACGCGTAAAACTGAGACCGCGCGATTCACCGGCGCAGGAGGCGTGGAACTGACGGGTTTTGAAGGGATCGCGATCGATCCGAACTACGCACTTGCAGGCGCGGTGACCGGTTTCGTCGTCGGCCTCACCGGGGTTGGAGGCGGCGCGCTGATGACGCCGCTGTTGTTGCTGATCTTCGGCATCGCCCCGCATGTCGCAATCGCCACCGATCTGTGGTTCGCGGCGATCACCAAGCTGGTCGGTGCGGCCGTACATAATCGCCGGGGTCACATCGATTGGGGCATCGTCACTCGGCTATGGGCCGGCAGCCTGCCTGCGGCCGGCCTCGTCGTTGCGATCGTCGCGCTGTCCGATCCAGTCGGGCGCACGCAGTGGCTCACCAAGACCATCGGCATGGTGGTGATCCTCACCGCGATCGGCATCGTGTTCGCACCACGGCTGATCGCAGCCTTGAATCCGGCGACACCCGATGTCGAGCAGCCGGGCCCGGATCGGACGTCGCTCACGATCTTGGCCGGCGCAGTGCTCGGCGCGCTGGTGGCGCTAACCTCGATCGGCGCCGGCGCGCTCGGCACCGTGCTGCTGCTGTATCTCTATCCGCGACGGCTGCTGCCGCATCGGCTGGTGGCGACCGACCTCGCCCACGCCATCCCGCTCGCGATGGTCGCGGGCGCGGGTTACTTGGTCGCCGGCATGGTGGATTGGCACATTCTCGTCAGCCTGCTGGCCGGTTCCATCCCCGCGGTGATCGCCGGCGGATTGTCCGCCGGCAAGCTGTCGGGACGAAAACTGCAGATCGCGCTGGCGGCCGTTCTGTTCGCTGCGGGACTGAAAAGCCTGCTGTTCTGAGCCGACGCGTTGAAGCGCCGCATCGCCTCGCAAATTGCGGAACGTTTGGGCAGGCACCGCGTTGCGAAGCGTCACGATTGAACAGCCACGCGTTCGATCGCGCCGCATTCCACCGCCGCGCGATCGAGACTACAGGAAGGCACCGGAAACTCCGGTGAGATGCAATGTCCGACGCCTGCGTCATCGAAGTCCGCGCCCGCACCGCCGGGATCCTGGTCCGCGAAGGAGACAGCTACTGCTTCTTCGCAGCGCACCGCGACTTCCACGCGCTGGAGCGTCAATCGTTCGATTCGCTGATCGCCGCGCAGACCGCTGCGAGCCGCTGCGCCAATGGCGCTTCAGAGATTCGCGTCGATCCAACACGGACCGCGTCGCAGCGGGCTTAGTTTGCGCAGCGTTCAGCCACGACGGCGTGCACGCTCCGAACCCATGCCGAGGCGGCCGCTTTCCGCCAGTTCACGCAGGCGATGTCGGGCCCACACCCGCATCGCCACGCCTGACTGTTCGGACTGTGCGCCGGCCGCTTCGGGCGTTTCCATCTGTTTGGATTCGTGCTCCGGATCGAAATTCATCATCATCAGCTCCGCATGACTTCGTAACACGTTCGGCAGCCCGAATCTGCCGAGCCCCGTGCGCGCAACTACATGCATAGTTCGCGCGATCCACAGCGGTAGTTTTGCCATCAAGGCAGCCTGAATAGTTCCAATCTGCAAGCATCCGGCGCCAAGTCCGACAACTGTCATCCGCCGCATGTAGCAGCACCTGTGATTAGAATTACTCTGTTGTTGATCAAAATCAGTACGGCGATTGCCCGTGCTCACAACAGGCTCATAATGACGAGGCGCGAAGCGCCGTCCCGGCCATGTGCTGCAGGACGCTACGGCGTCTCATCTTTCGAGACACCCCCGGCTCTTATCGGGCTCCTCTAGATGAGCTGCAGTACCTTTGAAAAAGGACGCGCCATTCACTCAAGCTGTGAAGGGCCATCGAGCGGTGATCGCTCCCACGACGAACTACCTAACGGAGAAGTTGACCGGCACGCTGAAATTCAACGAAGCCTGCGTGATCTCCGGTGGGAATGGCGGCAGCGGCTGGGCGCGGCTGACCATCGCCAGCGTTTCGGCATCGAGCGCCGGATGGCCGGAGGAGCGCGCGAGCCTTGCACTCAGCACCTGGCCACCGCGACCGACGGTGAAGCTCAAAGTCGCGGTGCCCTGTACGCCGCTGGCGCGGGCCTCGGTCGGATAGCGCTTGAAGCGCTGCAGATGAGCCGCGAGGCGCTGGCGATAACTGGGCAGCATCGCGGTTGCCGCCTGAGCGCCGGCGAGCGCCGCCATCGCGTCGGCGGCGCGGCGTTCGGCGCGTTGCGGCGCGCTGGTTCGCGGCGCCGGCGGACGGTCCGACGAATTCTGTTTGGCGACGCGCTCGCGCTTCTCCGGCTTTGGCCGCTCCGGTTTCGGCTTCACCGGCTCGGGCTTTTCGAGCTTCACCGCTTCGGGCTTATCCGGGGGCGACGGCTTAGCCTCCGGCGGCAGCGGCACCTCGACCTTCTGTTGGATCGGCGTTGACGCGATCTCGGGCACTGCGGCGGTGTGCTGCACCGGCTCGGGTTCCGACTGCGGTGCCTCAGCCTCCTGCATCTCCGGTCCCGGCGGCAGATCGAGCGGGCTCGGCTGCGGCGATGCCGTCATCGGCGCAAGATCAATCATGATCGCAGCCAGCGGTTCGCCCGGCGGCGGGACCTGCGTGTAGTAAGCCAGCGCGGCTGCCACCGCCACCGCGTGCACGCCGACGATCACCGCCGCAGACAGCAGCCACCGCGACGCGCCCTGCGCAGCCGCGCTGTCGTGCAGCGCGCGGGCGTTCAAGGCTGAACGGCGCGGCCGTCGAGTCCGACCAGCGCCACCTTCAGATAGCCTGCATCGCGCAGCAGATTCATCGCCGCCATCAGATCGCCGTAGCTCACCGCCTTGTCGGCGCGCAGGAAGATCCGTTCGTCCTTGTTCCCGCCGGTCGCGGTGTCGAGCGCCGAGGTCAGTCCCTCACGCGGCACCATCTCCTCACCCAGCGCCAGCGACAGATCGGGCTTCAGCGACACGAAGACCGGCTTCTCCGGCCGCGGCTGCGGCGCGGCGGTGCTGGCAGGCAGATCGACGCCGACATCGACGGTCGCCAGCGGCGCCGCCACCATGAAGACGATCAGCAGCACCAGCATCACGTCGATGAACGGCGTGACGTTGATCTCGTGCGCCTCGACCATGTCGTCGTGGCCGCAGCGGCGGCTCGCAAGCTTGACGACCATCGGGTTCACCTCACCATGCGGGCGCGCTGCGGCGGACGCGCCGCCTCGCGGCTGATCATCAGCAGCAATTGGGTCGACGCGTCGCCGAGCAGCGCGCGATATGCTGTCACCCGCCGCGTCAGATGATTGTAGATCACCACGGCCGGGATCGCGGCGACGAGCCCGAGCGCGGTGGCGAGCAGCGCCTCGGCGATGCCCGGCGCCACCACCGCCAGATTGGTGGTGTTGGCTTTCGAGATGCCAATGAACGCGTTCATGATCCCCCACACCGTGCCGAACAGCCCGACGAACGGCGCCACCGCGCCGATGCTGGCGAGCAGACCGGTGCCGATCGCGGCGCGGCGCGCCTCCGCAGCCTCGACCCGATCGAGCCGCAGCGCCACGCGCTCGCGGAAACCTTCGTCATGGGTACCGCCGGACAGGCTGGCCTCGCGATCGACGGTCTGGATCATCTGCGCTACTGCGTCATGCTGGTCGGCGGTCTCCGCCGCGGCCTGCTGCAGCGTGATCTCGCTCTCAAGACGGTCGAGACCACGCTGCGCCACCGCAACGCTGCGGCGCAGTTCGATCGACTTGGCCAGCCACACCGTCCAGGCCGCCAGCGACGCCAGCGACAAACCGACCATCACGGTCTTCACCACCGCGTCTGCGCCGAGGAACATCCCCCACGGCGACAGGTCGCGCGGCAGCGTTGCCAGATCGGCCGCCGCCCACGCATCCCTCGGCAGCGCCACGGCGATGACGGCGAGCGCCGCGCCCGCCCACCCTGCCGCGGCGCCTTCGGAGTTACGCACCGCGTTCCTCGCTGAATTGCTTGGCGAGCGCATGGAACCGGACGAGCTGATCGGCGCGCAGCTCGCGATTGGCGTCACGGCCGACAAACACCTTGAACATGATGCCGCCGTCTTGATTGAGGAACGCCACGAAGGCCCTCGCTTTGCCCATGAACGGGCGCTCGACGAACGCCAGCGCGCCGCAACGATCGTGACGCAAGTGGCCGTGAAGGCCCTTCGGCTGCATCAGGTTGAAATAGCCGCGGCTGATCTCACCGCGCGGCACCTCGCCGGTGAATTCGAAGATCGCGTCCTCGGTGTGAACGATCAGCGTCAGCTCGCCCCAGGTCGCGATGTCGTTCATCGCGGCAACGAAGCCGTCACCGGGACCGAGCCGCGCCATGCCGTCCGGCAGCGCCGCGATCACCGCATGCGGCGACACGTTCCACTGCTTGGCGACCTCCTCGATCACGGCGGCCGGGTTGGCCGCCATGTAGGCACGAAGATCGCCGGTCTCGGAGGACACCACCGATGCCGCTGCAGTCGCCATCACTTCTCTCCTTGTCTCAGGCCGCAGCGGCGTTGCGCTCGCTACGGATCACTTCAAACCCTTCGAACCGCGGATGCCCGAGATACAGGCTCTGCCCGGTGTCGTTGCCGGCCCGCGCATGCGAACGGCGGAACTGGTCGGACGTGGTCCAAGCCTCGAACGCCGCCTTGCTGGCCCACATAGTGTGGGTCGCATACAGCGTATGGTCGTCCGCGACCGGCCCTTTGAGCAGATGAAACTCGACGAAACCGTCCATCTCGCTGAGATAGGATTCCCGCGTCGCCCAGATCTCCTCGAAGGTCTGCTCGGCGCCGCGTTTCACTTGAACCCGATTCATCGCGATGAACATCTTCTCTCCTTGCTGGCTTGTTGTTTGCTGGCTTGTTGTTCTGGCGCGCCGTTCAGGCTCCGATCGGAGCCGGACCGTTACGCTCCTCCGAAGTGCACCTTGATCCCACCCTTGTAGACGATGCCCGGGCCAGGGCTGCTGAACAGAATGTCGTTCTGCGACGAACCGTCGGCCGACGAGCCGGGGATCGCATATGGACGATAGTAGTTGTTGAGCAGGTTATCGATCGAGAAGTTCAGCGTCACGTCCGCGGTCGGCCGATAGGCGATGTTGAGATTGACGAGATCGTAGGAGGTTCCCGGCAGATAGCCGGTCGGCAGATTGGTGTTGGCGGCGTAGGACGCCCATTGCGCCGCGATCGTCAGCTGGCGGTCGAGCAGCCGCAGACCGCCGGTGGTGACCACCTTGCGGGCCGGTACCGAGACCAGGCCGAGGCCGGTATCCGGATTGGTGCCGCGGATCACCGCGGCATTGACGCCGACGAACCACATGCCGGCATCGTAATTGGTCTCGACCTCGACGCCCTCGATCCGGGCGCGCGGGATGTTCTGGTACTGATAGTATTTGCTGTACAGCCCGTACGCCGGGCCGAGCTGCGACACCTGTGGGGTCGAGCCGACCAGCTCGATATAGTTGTCGACGTCGTTGCGGAAGGCGTTGATCTTGCCGCGGAAACTGTCGCTGGCGCTGAAGATGCCGTCGTACTTCAGGTTGATGCCGACCTCCTTGTTCTTGCCGACCTCCGGCCGCAGCGCGGTGTTGGGGATCAGGCAGAACAAACCGGTAGTGCCGTCGCCGCAGGTGAACAGCGCCGGACCGCCGCCGGTGACGTGGGCGCCGGCTATTAGGGTCTCGGTGATCGACGGCGCGCGATAGCCTTCGGCATAGGCGACATAGGGGGTGAAGCCGGCGATCGGCGTCAGGCCGAGGGTCACCTTCGGCGACAGCCGGCTGCCGCTGGCGGTCGACGAATTGGAACTCAGCTCATAATGGTCGTAGCGCGCGGCGCCGATCACCTCGAGCCAGTGCGCGTAATTGTTCTTCACCTGGATGAAGCCGCCCGACACCGTGCGCTCGCCGCCAGGGGTGGTGATGTTGGAATTGCCGCGCGAATCCCAGGTCGTCACCTTGTCGTTGAAGGCGTCGACGCCGTAGGTCACCGCGGTTCGCCAGTTGCCATATTCGAACCGCGAGGTGTTGTTGGCGTCGATGCCGATGGTGTCGAGGTTGTAGCCGCGCTTGTCGCCGATGCAGCCGGAAATGTTGTTGCCGTAATTGCCGGCGCCGCAGTAGCCCGACCCGCTCGTCGAATAGTGATAGGTCTTGGTCTGGTCGCTGTTGGTGCGATTGCCGTACAGGTTCACGCTCCAGTCGAACCAGGTGTCGTCCGGCTGTGAATATTTCCAGCTCAGGGTTCCGGTGTAGTTCTGCAGGCTGGTACCGTACACCGAGGAGCCCTGATACAGCGCGCGCTGCGCCGCGGTCAGCACCGGGCCGCGGTTGAACTGCCCGACGTCGTAATTGAAGTCCTGGAAGATACCGCCGATCTTGACCTCGTGGCCGTCGGCCGGGCGCACCGTGAATTTCATTAAGCCGGCGGCGAGATCGTTGCCGGTGTTGCCGATTTCAGTGCCTGCGCCATCCTTGTAATTGCCCTGCGTGCGATACACCGCGCCGCCGAACACGTCGACGCTGGGATCGACACGCACGCCGCCGAACACCGAACCAAGCCCGCGCGCATTGTTGCTGCCGTAGGAGCCGCTAAGGTCGACGC
>NZ_QTKI01000210.1:0-8257 GCF_010820945.1 Rhodopseudomonas sp. BR0C11 | reverse complement strand
CCGAGGAACAGCGAACGGAACATCGGCTCGTTGCCGCGCTGCGACGTCGCGGTGCGCGTGGCGTCGCCGGCTTGCGCGGGCGTGACGTTGCGCACGTCCGGGAAGCTCGCCAGATACGCGGCGTTGTCGACCGGCACTTGCGGTGCGGCCGAAGCCAGCGTCACCGGCAGGCCGGCGACCGACGCGATCGCACTCTGCGTTGCGGGTGCATTGGCGGCCGCCTCGTAGCGCGTCGCGAGATTGGAATACACCTCGGAGACGCTGCGGGCGTTGCCGGAGCGGTCGTAGAAGATCGACTGATTGGCCGCCGCCGCCGAGGGAAACAGTGCGGCACCGGCGACGTTGGGCGTGTCGCTCGCGGCGTTGATCAGCTTGGCGGCGCCGGCCACGCCCATGAAGTGCGCCATGTACAGTTCGGCATCCGACGGGCGCCGGCCGATCTCGCCGGTCAGCTTGAAACTATTCGACTGCGTCAGCACCCCGGCCATCGCCGAGGACACCACCGGATCGTTGCGCAGATTCATGATCGCGGCGCGCGCCGACGGGTCGCTGACCGAATAGCTGCCCGAAGCCGAGCGGGTGATGGAATCGGCATATTGGCCGTAGCCGAGCTGCGCGCCGGCTTCCTTCACGGTGCCGAGCCAGGTCTGCTCGATGAACTGGAACAAGCCCTGTGCCGATGAAGTGCTGGCCTGAGCGGTCGGGTTGAAGTCCGACTCCATCTTGGCCGTGGCGAGCAGATACTGGAAGCTGGTGCCGGTGGCGCCGGCAGCCTGCTTGATCGCGCCGGCGACCTTGGTCCGCGCCGGATCGACGATCATCACCGCCGGATTTGAAATCTCGACCGTCATAGCCCCTGCCCGCTCTCCGCTGCGAGCGCCCTTCCGTCACGGCGACCCTGCGGGATTATGGTTAACGCAGTATTAACGACCGAAACCCGATACAGCCTAGGCGGGCGTTTTGACGCCCGCTTAACCTAAGATGGCTAGACTCATGCCAGTCCGCTCGGAGTTTGACCGGGGCGCAGAGTCATCGGGAGAAAGCCATGACCGCGATCACCAACTCCACCACCGCTGGGACCTCGGCCTTTTTGGCGAGCCAGGCGCAGGCCGGCGCGATCCCATCCGCCACCGCATCGACGACATCGCAATCGGCCACCACCGCAGCCACGGGTGCGGCCGACACCGTCACGCTGTCCGATCGCGCCAAGGCGATTCTCGACAAGGCCAAGGCCGACAAGGCGGCCACCGAACAGCTCGCGCTGTCGTTCGACGAGAGCCTGCAGAAGCGTACCGATGCCTTGACCGCCAAGCTCACCGACGCGTTCAAGAAACTGAACGTCAATCTCGATGACGCCGTCAGGCTGCAGGTCGACAAATTCGGCAACGTCACCGCCGAAGGGCCGTGGAAAGCGAAGATCGAGAAGTACTTCGCCGACAATCCTGAAGTCGCCAAGGAGCTGAAGGAGATCGCCGGGCTGAATGCGCTGAAGGCGGCAAACGCCGCGCTCGAGCTCTACAACAAGGAAAAGGGCGCCAGCGCCCCGGGCAGCAAGCAGCAGCAAACCGCCTGGAGCAACTACAACGCCCGCTCGATGAACATTCAGACGCTGTCGGGTGTGATCAGCCTGAAGGATGGCCAATTGCGCTCCGCCGCGCTGGATTACATCGACAGCATCGCCGATCCGACCGGCGCGAAGGCCGGTCCGGACTTGGTGCAGCAGCAGCGCGAGGTCGCCAGCCGGCTGGCCTGATCCGCAGGGCTATTTGCCGTAGACCTTGTCCGGGTCGAACTTGCGCTCGGAGTCGGTTTCGATCAGCACCGGCGCGCCGTCGCCGCCGCGGTCGATGCGGCGATAGAAGCAGGAGTGGCGGCCGGTGTGACAGGCGGCGCCACCGGTCTGATCGACCTTGATCCACACCGCGTCCTGGTCGCAGTCGACCCGCATCTCCAGCACCTTCTGGATGTGGCCGGAGGTCTCGCCCTTCTTCCACAGCCGCTTGCGCGAGCGGCTGTAGTACCAGGCCTCGCCGGTCTGGATCGTGCGGTCGAGCGCTTCGTCGTTCATGAACGCGACCATCAGCACGTCGCCGGTCCGCGCGTCGGTGGCGACGCAGGTGACGAGCCCATGCGCGTCGAATTTCGGGCGCAGCACAACGCCTTCCTCGACATCATCGGGCGCAACGGGTGAAGAGCTTGAACGCGATTCGCTGGACACGATTGAATTGCCTTGCAGGATTCGCGCGTTAGCCGCGGTCCCTGACCATCGACATGAACCGCGCCTGCTCCGCCGGATTATCGCGGAACACGCCGGTGTAGCGGCTGGTGAAGGTGGTGGCGCCCTTCTTGGCGATGCCGCGCACCGACATGCAGGTGTGCTCGGCTTCGAGCAGCACCGCGACGCCGCGCGGCTTCAGCACCTCGTCGATCGCCGCAGCGATCTGCGCGGTGAGATGTTCCTGGGTCTGCAGGCGGCGGGCGAAGATGTCGACCAGACGCGCCAGCTTCGACAGACCGACCACGCGCTCCACCGGCGTATAGGCAATGTGCGCCTTGCCGTAGAACGGCATCACGTGGTGCTCGCAATGCGAGGTGAAGCTGATGTTGCGGACCAGGACGAAGTCGTCATAGCCGGCGGTTTCGCCGAAGGTGCGCTCCAGCACTTCCTTCGGGCACTGGTGATAGCCCTGGAACAGCTCGTCATAGGCTTCGACCACCCGGCGCGGGGTGTCGAGCAGGCCCTCGCGCTCGGTGTTCTCGCCGATATAGGACAGCAGCGTCTTCACCGCGGCTTCCGCCTCGGCGCGCGACGGGCGCGGCTGATCGGGCTGCACCGCGACTTCGAGGAACTCGGACGGATCGAGCTCGGCGGGCTGGAATTCGGGGCGGCCTTCGGCCGGCTTGGTGCCGCGGATCGGCTTGATTTTGGCGTCCATCTTCTCTCCGTTCGACCGGCCTTGGTGGGCCGGATGTGTCACCGGGCAGACGGGCGGACAACAGCCGGTCGTCTTGATCCCTTCGGCGAGCCCGGCCGGCCAAGTGTTTGACCGATTTCGGCTCGCGGCCTCCGCGCGGCGCAGTCAGCCGCACGGCGAGGCTTCATTTCGAAAGCCACGCTTCCTATATAAGACGGCAAGCCGGAACCGCCAAGGTCGCCGCCTCCGGGCGACCGGCGTGCCCAGCGCCGGCATCGGAATTCGCGGCATGCTCAACGACGTCTACAACAAGCGCATCATCGAACTGGCCGGCAATATTCCGCGGATCGGGCGGCTGGAGCATCCCGACGCCAGCGCCACCGCGCATTCCAAATTGTGCGGCTCGACCGTGACGATCGACCTCAAGATGGATGGCGACACCGTCACCGACTTCGCCCACATCGTCAAAGCCTGCGCGCTCGGCCAGGCCTCGTCATCGATCATGGCGAGCCACGTGGTCGGCTCGACCGCCAGCGAACTCAAAGCGTTGCGCGAGACCGTGCGCAAGATGCTGAAAGAGAACGGCGCCCCGCCCGACGGCAAATGGGCCGACATCGCGATGCTCGAGCCGGTCCGCGACTACAAGGCCCGCCACGCCTCGACGCTGCTGACCTTCGACGCGGTGGTCGACGCGATCGGACAGATCGAAGCGCAAAACGACGGCGCCAAGGCGACGGCGTAAGCCCGGCCTCCCCACAAGTCATTCCGGGGCGCGAGCTCAGCTCCCTCCGAGTCATTCCGGGGCACGTGCGCAGCTCGCGAACCCGGAATCTCGACGTTGTGAAAAACAACGCACAACAATCTCGGGATTCCGGGTTCGCTCGCTGTCGCGAGCGCCCCGGAATGACGTTGCTTGTTTCAGTGCCCCGGCTGGCCGGCGGGCCGGCGAGGCCGGGCAACAGATCGGCGATCGCCTGGGTGGTGATCAGGTTGGTGTCCCGCAGCTCCTGCCGCGACAGCTCGTGCAGATCTTCCCACGGCGGCACGCTCAGGGCGAGCGACAGCAGATCGCCGGTGCCGCCCATCTCGAACGTAAACTTCGCCAGCCGGCCGATGTCGCGCTCGACGATCGACATGTCCTGCGCGGTGTAGCTGGCGGCACGGGCATCCTCGGCGCGGTCGCCCATCCAGATCTGGTGCACCCGGACATGGGCGCCTTCCGGCACATAGCGGGAATTGCCGGCGAGCAGCAGGAACACGCACATCGATTCGCAGTAGGCGCCGGGCTCGATCCGGGCGCGGCTGCCGAGCGGCGACGCCGACGGCACGCTGGTGCCGACCGTGGTGGCCAGCCCGAGCTTGCGCCAGCGTCGGCCGAGCGTGATGGCGTCGTTGACCGAGCCGCCGCTCGAATCCAGCACCACGGTGGCGCCGCCGAGCTTGCGATCGCGGGCGAAGTCCTCGAAATCCTTCGGGGTGTCGGTGGTGACGACGCCGATGGCGCTGATCCAGCCGCCGCAATCCGGATCGCAGGCGACCCAGCCGAACTTCATCGGCTGCCGCCGCGCTTCGAGACTGGCGGCGCCGGCCGTGACAGGAATGCCGCTGTCGGCTGCGAACCCGAGTAGAACGAGGCCGAGCGCTGCGACCAGCCCCAGCGCCCCACCGTTCAGACAAGAAAGAACTGCGCGTCCCAACCTGGCTTCCTTCGCTCCGGCAGCAACTGCGTCACAAGTTCCAACGCGAATCTGTCACGTGTCTGTTACTTAACCGTTGTGAAAAAGCTAACTTTGATCAACCGCAAACACCACCGCGTTTTGCTGCGATGCGCTCAACAGCGCGCGAGTTTCGGGTGAAGTGTTGCGCAAATGTCGGCGCCTCGGGGTTCCCCGCAACGGAACCGCGCAAACCGCCGCTCATCGAAACGGCATCTGCTCATGCAACTACCAAGTCGCGGAACTGATTGGATCGCAGCGGTGCTGCGGCTGCCGCGGAACATCGGGCGCGGACTGATCTGGCTGTATCGTCACACGCTGTCGCCGCTGGTCGGGTACAACTGCCGGCACTATCCAACCTGCTCGATGTACGGGGACGAAGCGATCAGCAGATTCGGACTGTGGGCGGGTGGCTGGATGACGCTGGCGCGGCTGTTGCGCTGCCAGCCGTGGGGCACGTCCGGGATCGATCTGGTTCCGCAAGTCCCGCCGCCCGGCGCTCATTGGTATCTGCCGTGGCGCTACGCCCGCTGGCGCGGCGTCAACGCGCCGCCGCCGGATGTTGCCGAGCCATGCGGCTGCGGCTCACACTCGCAGCTTACGCCGCACTGACACCGATGCGGCCGAGACCCGGCAGTTTGACCGCCGGCCGGCGCAGGTCGACGCCAATGACGGCGCCGAGCACGTTGAGTTCGAGGCCCTCGATCCAGCCGAGCGTCAGGCCGAGATAGCCGCCGAGCGTCGCGCGGACACCTGTGCCGGACGGCGTCACAGCAACCCAGCCGCCGTCCCACGGATAGTCCTTGCCGATGGCGGTCGGCGGCAGCGTGGTGCGCAGTTCCGGGACCGCCGCGATCACCGCAGCCACGAAGGTGTTGGAGTTCGGCCCCGGCCAGGCGCGATAGTCGCCGTACGCGGCGAGCTTGTAACCCTTCACCGCGGCCTCAATCTTCGGGATCATCGCCGCGGCGGCCTCGCCATCGGCGGCCGCGATCAGTTGCGGTTCGTCGCCGAACCAGCGGCCGTCAGCCACGAAGCCGTTGACGCGGATCGGCGTGCCCCACGCGGTGTAGTCGTAGCGGGTGTAGCGCGATGCGTTCGCCGGCTTCACCACGATCCAGCTGTGCACGGCGAAGATGCCGCGCCAGCGCACCGTACGCGCGGCGAACACCCGCACCACCGCATCGGGATTCTGCGCCGCCGGCGGCAGCAGTCCGGCGCTGGAACGGTCGGCGCTCTGCCAGTCGACGCTGCGATCGCCCAGCCAGTATTTTCCGGCCGACACGGCGATCGGCACGATCAGCAACAACAACAGGATCAGCACAAAACGTCTCACGTGGGGATGGTCAATGCGAAGGAGGATATCGAACAATATAGACGGCACCCCTGCCCTCGCCAGAACCGATCACGCGGACGTGCAGGAACGGCGCGTTGTTAGCAGCGCGGAATTCTCACCACACCGCGGCTGCAAGCGCGGCGATCAGCGCCGGCGGCGTCACCACCAGGCCGAGCTTGAGGAACCGCCAGGCGGTGACTTCGATCTGGTTCCGGCGCAGCACCACCAGCCACAGGATGGTGGCGAGCGAACCGGTGACCGAGAAGTTCGGTCCCAGGTCGACGCCGATCAGCAGCGCCGCGATGGTCTCGCGCGGCAGGTGATTGTCGGCCGCGACCGAGCCGGCGACGAGGCCGACCGGCAGATTGTTGCCGATGTTGCAGGCGATCGCGGTGACGATGCCGGCCGCCCACGAACCGAGTCGCGGCGCATCCGCCACCGCCTCGCGCAGCAGGCCGCCGAGCGCACCGATCACGCCGGTGCGGCTCAGCGCCTCGACCATCACGAACAGGCCAGCAACCAGTGGCACCACGCTCCAGGATACGCCCTTCAGTACGGGAACCGGCGACTGCCGAGCGACCGCCAACACCACCGCCGTGGTGACGAGGCCGCACACGAAGGTCGGAAGGCCGAGCGCGACATCGAGCGCCGAAGCCGTCAGCAGCACGATCGCGATCGCGCCGATACCGACGGCGGCGAGCTTGCCGCCGCGCGACAGATGCGGCGTCTCAACCCGCATCTCGATCCTCTGCGCGGCGAGCGAACGGCGCAGCGCCAGACGCAGCACCAGATAGGTCGCGACGATCGCCGCCAGCGACGGCAGCGTGAATTGCTGCAGCCAGCCGCCGAGATGCGGCATGTGCTCGCCGAACACCACCAAGTTGGCCGGGTTGGAGATCGGCAGCACGAAGCTCGCCGCATTGGCGATGAAGGCGCAAACGAACAGATATGGCAGCGGCGCAGCGCCCGCCGCGCGCGTCGCCGCATACACCGCCGGCGTCAGCACGATCGCCGTGGCGTCGTTCGAGAGCAGCGCCGTCACGAACACGCCGACCACATACACCAACAGGAACAGCCGCTGCGGCGAACCGTGCGCGTGCTGGACCGCGAACGCCGCGAGATAATCGAACAGCCCCTCGCGCTGAGCCAGTTCGGCGATCAGCATCATGCCGATCAGAAACAAATACACGTCGATGCCGTTGCGCACGCCGGCGAGCGCGTCCTGCCACGACAGCAAACCGAGCACCACCAGCGCCACTGCGCCCGCGACCGCCCATACCGCTTCGGGCCAGCGCAGCGGCCGAATGATCACCCCAGCGGTGGCGAGGGCGACGATACTCCAGGTCAGAAAAGGATCGTGGGAGAGCATGAAACTTGGCATTGCGAAGCGGAACATCAAGCTGAAGGAAGCGGAACTAATCGATAAGCGATGATGCTGCGATTGTCTCTATCGGTACGGTTGCAGTCCCTGCAGGCAGCGCGCGACAATATAGTCCTTGTATGACAGGGGCAGATGCTATACGGTTTGGTTATTCGATTAGCCGCTGTGCCTTTCTGAATGCGCCCGCGGGCTCCTTCCCAAAGTCATCGATTAGTTGAAACGTCACGTGCCACGTTGGCGCGGACGATGTGCTTTGGAGAATGGAAATGACGACTGGTACCGTAAAGTGGTTCAACGGCCAAAAGGGTTTTGGCTTCATCGCGCCGAACGACGGCGGCAACGACGTGTTCGTGCACATCAGCGCGGTTGAGCGCGCCGGGCTGTCCGGCCTCGCCGAAGGCCAGCAGGTCTCGTTCGAGGTGAAGGTTGACAGAATGCGCGGCAAGAGCAGCGCGGAAAATCTCGCGCTGGCTTGATCCGGCGTCTCCGTTTCACGGATGTACTGAAACGGCAGATGGGCCCGTTCGATCCCTGCGATCGAGCGGGTTTTGCCGCGCGTGCCGAAGGAGACGGATATGACTGACAAGAAGACCACCACTCCCTCCCCGACCAGCATCGAACGGGCTCGCCGCAAGGCGCTCGAACAGCAGGAAGGCGCGCAGCGGATGGCGGAAGTCGCGCGCGAAGGCGTCGCGCTTCGCAAGAACATGGAGCGACTGCGCGCGCTGCGGCTCGCCCGCGAGGCCGAACAGGCCGCTGAAGCGGCTTCGGCAGATCCATCGGCGGCCACGCCGAAGAAGCGGGCGCGCAAGACGTCCGTAAGCTGACGCGTGCGGAGTGCTGCTTGCGCGGTCCCGGCTGGAGACGACGATGGCGACCGCCGACGATTTCAAGCTGATCCGCGATATTC
>NZ_QTKI01000021.1:0-24678 GCF_010820945.1 Rhodopseudomonas sp. BR0C11 | reverse complement strand
CACCACGCTGGCATAGACGATCACCGGCGGCAGCGCGTTGGGCAGGATCTCGCCGAGGATCAACTGCAGATCCTTCATGCCCAGCGTGCGACCTGCTTGCACGAACTCGCGATTGCGCAAGCTGAGGAATTCGGCACGTGTCAGTCGTGCTGGCGCCGGCCACGACACGATGCCGACCGAGATCGTCACCGTGGTCAGCGTCGAGCCGAACACCGCGACCAGCACCAGCAGCAGCACGAAGTTCGGCAGGGTCTGGAATGCCTCTGTAATTCGCATCAGGACGGTGTCGACCCAGCCGCCGAAATAGCCCGCGAACGCGCCGATCAGCACGCCGATCAGAATAGCGATCACGGTGGCGGCGCCGCCGATCAGCAGCGCGATCCGTGCGCCGTGGAAGATCTGGGCGGCGATATCGCGGCCGGAATTGTCGGTGCCGAGCAAGAAACGCGGATTGCTGAATGGCCAGATCAGGGGCCGGCCGGCTAGCGCCAAGGGATCGCGGGGATAGAACCAGCCGGCACTGATCGCCATGCCGATGACGAGCAGCAACAGGATCAGGCCGACGATGGCGGCCGGGCTGCGGAAGTAGCGTTTGAGCGCATCCATCGCGTCAAGTCCCCGACGAGATGCGTGGGTCGAGGCGGGCGTAGAGCAGGTCGACCAGGAAGTTGACGGCGATCACCAGGAGCGCCGAGACGAACACGATACCAAGCAGCGTATTGAGGTCGCGCTGCACGACCGATTCATACGCAAGCCGGCCGAGGCCCGGCAGCGAGAACACACTCTCGACGACCACCGAGCCGCCCAGCATGGTGCCCGCCTGCAGGCCGATCAGAGTCACCATCGGCAGCAGCGCGTTGCGGAGCACATGGCGGACGACGACGCGGGTCTCGTCGAGTCCCTTGGCGCGCGCTGTGCGAACGAAATCGAGATTGAGCACTTCGAGCATGGAGGCCCGCATGATGCGCAAGTAGATCGCCAAGAAGATCAGCCCGAGCGTCAGCGCCGGGAGCACCAGATGTGCCGCGATGTCGAGCGTTCGTGCGAGGCCGGTCGCCGCTTGGCCGATGTCCTCGAAGCCGCCTGCCGGTAGCCATTGCAGATAGACCGAGAACACCACGATGGCCATCAGCCCGAACCAGAACGACGGGGTCGCGTAGAAGATCAGGCCCAGCGTCGAAATCAGCGTGTCCGGCCACTTGTTGACGCCGCGTGCGGCGACCACGCCAAGCACGAGGCCGGCAAAGAACGCGAACGAGAGCGACGCGGTCATCAGCAGCAGCGTCGGCGGCAGCCGTTCGAGGATCACGCTCGCGACCGGCTTGCCGTAGATCGACGAGAAGCCGAGGTCGAACCGCACCAGCCGCCAAAGATAGTGGCCGAGTTGCATCGGGATCGACAGATCGAGCCCGTAGAACTGCCGCAGTTCGCGCGCGGTCGCGGCGTCGCCGCCACCCATCTGTGCCATCATCGCGTCGACGGTGTCGCCCGGCGCAAATTGCAGGAGCAGGAAGATGCCGATCAGGATGAGAAACAAGGTCGGAATCGAGGCGGCGAGTCGCCGCCCCGCGAGGTTCAGGATACGCATGCAGCTATTCTGGCGGAGTTGGCGCTATTCGGCCAGCCAAAGATCATGCCAGGTCGACGACGCCCAGCGTGGCGTATTGGAGTGATTGCGCGCCTTCGCGGTGATCACCGTGACGAACAATTGCTCAATTGGCATCCAGATGGGCAGCTCGGTATTGGCGCGTGTGACGAAGTCGGCATACAGCGCCTTGCGCTTGGCCGGATCGACTTCGGTTGCTGCGTCGTCGATGATCTTGTCGACCGTCGGGTCTTCCCAGCCCCATTGGTTGGTCCAGGGCGCGCCCTTTGGCTGACCGGAGCGATACCATACCGTCGTCGAGACCGCGGGATCGTTGCGATACTGGTGCCAGCCGGTGGCGAGATCGAAGGCGTGCTCGTCATAGACCTGCTTGAGGAAGCCGCCGCCGTCGTTGCGCACCACTTCGACCTGGATGCCGACCTCACCCAGCGACTGCTGGATGAAGGTCGCCCACAGCGAGATATCCTCGCCCCACGGCGCGGGCAGCAGCCGCAAGGACAGCCGGTTGCCGCCGGCGCCGGGCTTCAGCCCGGCCTCGTCGAGCAGGGCGATCGCCTTCTGCTTGTCATAGGGATATTGCGGCGTGTTCGGGCCCGGATAGAAGTCCGTCGAGGTTGAAGGGATCGGGCCGGTGCCGAGCTTGGCGAAGTCGCCGAGGAAGTTCTCGATGAAGAACGGCACGTTGATGGCGTGCGCGATGGCGCGGCGGACGCGGATGTCCGACAGCTCCTTGCGGCGGAAGTTGAACTCGATGGTGTTGGTGCGGGCGTTGCCTTCGTTGCCCTTGGTGGAGACGACGAAGCGTTTGTCCTTGCCGAGCCGAGCCATGTCGGAAATCGTCAGACCAGAGAACGGGCTGAGCTGCAGTCCGCCGGCTTCGAGCTGCGCCGCGGCCGCGGCGCGGTCGGTGATCACCTTCCAGACGATGCGGTCGAGATAGGGAGCGTTCGGCCGCCAGTAATTGTCGTTACGGTCGGCGATGATGTACTGGCCACGCTCGTATTTGTTGAACTTGAACGGGCCAGTGCCGACCGGCGCCAGGTTGGCCGGATTCTGGCGGATGTCGCCGGTCTCGTAGATGTGCTTGGCCGAGACGTAGCCGAGATCCGGCAGCGCGCGCAGCAGCAGGTTCAGCGGCATCGGCCGCTCGTAGCGGAAGATCGCGGTTTGCGGATCGGGCGTGTCGACCGCGGTGAGGAACAGCTGCAGGGTCGATCCGTAGTTGAGGATCTTCTTCCACATGTTCATCGCCGTGAAGGCGACGTCCTCGGAGGTGAATGGCTTGCCGTCGTGCCAAGTCACGCCCTTGCGCAGCTTGAAGGTGATGGTCTTGCCGTCGGGCGTGGATTCCCAGCTTTCCGCCAGCACACCGACCGGGTTGCCGGCCGCGTCGAGGTCGACCAGCGGTTCCTGGATCTTGCCGCCGATGATGTAGACGCCGGTCGAGGCCTGCAGGCTCGGATTGAGCTGTCGCTGTTCGGCGCCATAATGGACGTTGAACACGCCCCCCTTGCGCGGCGTCTCCTGGGCGAAGGCGCGCATCGGGTTGATCACATTGGCGGCGATCGCGGCCGACGTCAGTAGCGCAGTGCGGCGGCTAATCTCGATCCGCGAGAGGGGCATCGCTTCTCCTGGAATGCTTGTGTTTGCGGTGCAAAACGGCTGGCGGTCCGGGACGATACTTTGTGAGCCACGTTCAAACCATGCTGATTTTTCCGGTCTCTGGGTGATTTCGTTCCATCGATTGCGCTCGCCGCAGGTTTATTCTTTCATTGATTACGGAATGCGCTGCTCACAAAGGCAGCGCGCGCTCCACCAGCTTAGACCAGTAGGCGATGCCATAAGGAATCGCAGCATCGGCAAAATCGTAGCGCGGGTGATGCAGCCCGGCGCTGTCACCATTGCCGAGAAAGATCAGCGCGCCTGGGCGCTGTTCGAGCATGTAGGAAAAGTCCTCGGCGCCCATCATCGGGGCAAGATCGCGATCGACCTGATCGTTGCCGGTGATTGCTGCGGCCGTATCCGCTGCAAAAGCGGTCTGTTCAGCGTGGTTGCAGGTCACCGGATAGCCGCGCTCGTAAGTCACCCGGGCCGTCGCCCCATGAGCCTGGGCAATCAGCGTTGAGAGCTCCGCGATGCGGGCCTCCAGCCTGTCACGAACCTTGCCATCAAGCGCTCGCGCGGTGCCGACCAGATTGGCCTTCTGCGGGATAACGTTGAATGCGGAGCCAGCATGGAAGTTGGTGATCGAAACAACCGCGGAAGCAAGCGGGTCAAGCGTTCGAGATACGATCGTCTGCAGCGCGGTGACAATCTGCGCCCCGACCACAACCGGATCGATCGAATACTGCGGCCGTGCGGCGTGACCTCCGATGCCTTCGATCTCGATTTCAATGCGGTCGGTCGATGCCATGACCGCGCCCGTGCGGGTGGCGAACTGTCCGATCGGAAGGCCGGGTTTGTTGTGCATGCCATAGACCTCGTCGATCGGGAAACGGCTGAAGAGACCGTCCTCGATCATCGCCTTGGCGCCGGCGCCGCCTTCCTCGGCCGGCTGGAAGATGAATGCCACCGAGCCGTTGAAGTCTCGCGTGGCGGCCAGATGCTTGGCTGCGCCGAGCAGCATTGCGGTGTGACCATCATGGCCGCAAGCGTGCATCCGGCCGGGCGTCTGCGATGCGTAAGCGACGCCGGTGTCTTCCTCGATTGGCAGCGCATCCATGTCGGCGCGGAGCCCAATGGCGCGGTTGGCGCTACGGCCCCGACCATGTACCAGGCCGACAACGCCGGTTCGTCCCAGCCCCGTCACCACCTCGTCGCAGCCGAACTGACACAGCAGATCGGCAACCAAAGCCGAGGTGCGGTCGAGGTCGTACATAAGTTCCGGATGAGCGTGGATATCTCGGCGCCAGACGATCGCTTCATCCGCGATGGTGGTGATGCGGGGATCGATGGTCATGCTGTGATGATCTCCTTTGAGCGGACAGGTTAGCCGATGAATTCGAGCGGCGCGCCGTGCGACAGCGTGATGTCGAGCGTCGTCGGAGGAGCGCCTTTCAGCCCGATCGCGAACGGGCTTTCGCCGCGTGACTTAAGGTGCGCGGCGACACGCTGACCGGCCGGACCCTCGGCAGTGGGTGTGATCAGGGTGATCGTGCTACGATCCGCGGGAAGATGCGCGACGCGGACGCCCAGTCCAGGCAACGTATGGACGTCGGCAGCAGGTTCTTCAAACAATGCCGCGTACCGACCGACACTTCGGTCGATGTCCGTGACCGCAACAACCACCGAACCGATGCCCAGAGCGCCATTGGGGTGCTGCCGCACGGCGCCCTCCGGAACGCGCAAGGCCCGAGGCGTGACGTCGCCGCAGAAGAACGGGGTATCGCTCTGCTTCGAGCGTGCGGTCTTCCAAATCAGCCGCTCTCCATCGGGCCGCTCTCGTCCGCCGTCTTCCGGATTCTCGAAGTCCAGACCGCGAGACTGCGCCCCTGCCACGTCCGCATCGATATTGCGCGGCAGCAGTGCGTAGTCGACGAGGCCCGGGCCGGAGCGGTCGAGCACCTGCCACCAGCGGAAATCCGGTGCAGGCCGGTCGAAGGCAATCAATTCGAAATACGAACCATCGCCGAACACAACCAATGCGTTGCGCGAACCCCGTCCAGGATGCTCGCCGCCGGCCTCCACGGTGAAGCCGAGGCGGCGATAGTCGGCAATGGCTTGGTCGAGATTGGCGACGGCGACGACAACGTGATCAATCTGAAATCCCATTTCACTCCCTCTCGAGGCCTGCTTGTGCACAATAGCTCAGATATCGCTGACCATGTTCAAATGTTTGCCAGCGCATCCCGTGGATGCCTGTCACTTGTAGCAATAGTGGTCTGCCGGAAGTTCGTTGAATAGTGTGCTTCACACACGCCGAAGCTGCAATCTTGCCTTGGATGTCGGAGATTGACTGGGGTCGGATCAAGTGATGTCCGTGGTGCCGATCTCTGTCGCAGGACCAATCCGCGTGCGCATCAGCTGCAATTGGGCAGTGGCGCTATTGGATGTGTCGGCGCGGCGTGCCGCAACCCTCCGCCATCGTGAATGACGGCTGCGTCAGGGCAAGGAGAGGGCCATCAACGAGGCGATCGCGGTCTGATCGGCCCGGCGGGCCGGCAGTGGAAGGCTGTTTCCGCTTCTGCTCGACACCGGGATGCGCCTCGGTGAGGCGATATCGATGAAGTGCGCATGGATCCGGCAGGAGCCCGGCTTCGTCGTCATTCCGGACTCGAAGGACAGCAGCGCGCGCCACGTGGCGATCTCCGACCGCGCCTACGCGGGCTTGCCGGACCTGACTGATCGGGAGCCGGCGGACAGCAAGGTGTTCAGGTTTTCGTCTGGGGTCGCCGACAACGGTGGCGAAATGAGATTCGTATCACGGCGCAATGCCCGGATCTCCGGATCCACGATCTCCGACATGAAACCCTATCCCGTATGTCGGCGCGCGGCACCGATCTTAAGACGCTCATGCGGCAGAGCGGCCACAAGATTGTCGCGGTCATGATGGGGTACCTGAACCCGACCCCGGCGGAGCAGAGATCGAGGCTGTTTCCGGATGATGCCATCGCTGGCCGGCAGGTCGTCCTTCACTCCCAAACGAAACGAAGCTGTTCACGGAACGCGAAGCGTTCGATGTGGCTGATCACGACCTGCTGGAAGGTCGTCATGTTGGCCGCATCAGTCGCGGTCAGATCGATTAATAGGGTGTCTGGCCTAGCGGTCAGCCGGGCCTCTCCGAGCGGCAAAGCGATCCGGCCCTGGGTCGAATCGAATTCGGTTTCGAACTTGTGCGCCCAGTGCTTGCAGAGCTGCTGAAGATAACGGCTGGCGTGGGCCGTGGGCACGGAGGCGTGGGTCGTTTGTGGGCTGGAGGTCGGGGATGAGTTCATGCACGATCTCGATGTTACTTGATTGATGAACGGCTCAGGCGGGGGCCGCCTGAGCCGTTTCGCTTCGTTTGGACGGCGTCGCCGAACCGCGCGCCGCACGATCGATGTTTAGAAATTGAACGTCGCCGACACCATGTAGGTACGAGGCGCGCCGACGGCCAGATAGCCGCGGGCAGCCGACAGATAATAGGCCGTATCCGCGACGTTCTCGACGGTGGCGCGCAGGACGGCCGGCTTGCCGTTCGGTGCCACGAACGTGTAGCGGGCGCCGAGGTCGACCCGCGTCCAGTCGGACACGGTTTGCGTGTTGGCCTGATCGTAGAACACATCGGCCGTGTGGATGACGCGGCCCGTGAGGGTGACGCCCGGAGCCATCCAGGCCGGCAGATCGTATTCGCCGTAGAGGGTCAGCGAGGTGGTCGGCACGCCAGGCACGTCGTTGCCGTTGTAGCGGCCGCCGATACTGGATACCTGCTTGGCATCGATCAGGGCAATACCGCCGAGCAGTCGGACGCCCTTAAAGGGTTCGCCGAAGATGTTGAATTCGGCGCCTCGGTTGCGCTGCAGCCCGTCCACCGAGAAGATGTTAGTGGTGGGATCGGTGTAGGCACTGGGCTGCTCGATCTGGAACAATGAGGCCGTCAGCGCCACGAAGCCGAAATCATACTTGGCGCCGACCTCTTGTTGCTTGCTGACCATTGGTGGAAACACCGTGTTGGGGTTTCGCGCCGTCCCGGGCGCCGTCGGTCCGGCGTCGAGCGCTTCGATATAGTTTCCATAGATCGACAGCTCATCCGTCGCGCGGATCACGGCGCCCACAGCAGGGCTGAAGCGGGCTTCGTTATAGTAGGACGATCGGGTTCCCTGCGTTGGCCCTGCCGCGGTCACGAAGCCGCTGAGTGCGATGTCCTGCCAACGGCCGCCGAGGGTCAGAAGCAGCCGGTCGTTGAACAATGAAAGCGTGTCGGAGACCGCCACGCTGCGAGCGGTCAGCCGCGACAGCAGCGGCCGGTCGTCGGACTGCGCGAATCCGCTGGTCTGAAAAGCCCCGGGCAATGGGCGGACCGGATTGTAGATGTTGGTCGCGTAACTGTACGACTTGAAGCCGAGCGTGCCGCCGCGATACAGCTCGTTGTTGGCCTCCACCGCCGAGATGTTGAGCTGGTGGCCGATCACGCCGGTCCTGAATTTCGACCGCAGCCCGATCTCGCCCGTATAGCCCTGCAGCTCCTGCGGCTGGATTGCGAGCGTGTTGGTCGCCGTCCCGTTGTAATTGGTGATCCGGTAGGACGAGGTGAGAAAATCTTCATTGTAGATGCTGCCGCCACCGGCAAGATACAGCGTGGTGTCCGGCAGAATGTCGTATTCGGCGCGGCCGGCGATCATCTTGTAGCGGCTGTCGATGTACTCGTCCTTGCTCGCGGTGTTGATGCGGCCGTTCGGTGCGGGCGGGATGACGATGTTCGGCGCCGCCGAGTTGAACAGAGATGTGGGCGCATTGATGTGCTGGACAGAGCTGTTGAGGTCTAGCGAGGCGCGGAAATCCTCGCTGCGATAATCGAGACCGAGGGAGGCGACGCCGACCTCAACCGAGTTGAGGTCCAGCGGGGTATCGCCATTGCGGTAGGAGCCGTTGAAGCGGACGCCCCATTCCTTGAAGTCGCCGAAGCGGCGACCGACATCGAGGTGGTTCCAGAACTGGGAGTCGCTCATCCAGCCGGTCGTCAGGCGCGTCAGCGGTTCGTCACCGGCCCGCTTCGGGATCAGATTGATCGTGCCGCCGACGCGGGCGGTGCCGCCGCTGAGCAGGGCGCTCGGGCCTTTCAGGATCTCGACCCGCTCGATGCCCTCGAGGAAGCTTCGCCGCGGATTGGCCAGATAGAACAGCCCGTCATAGGCGGTGTCGAGGTTGGTCACCGAGAATCCACGGATGAAGAACGAGTCGCGCTCGCTGAACGGGGGGGCATCGTTGCGAACCGACGGATCGTTCGACACGACGTCTGCGATGCTCCGTGCCTGCTGATCCTCGATCAGTTTGGAGGTGAAGCTGGTGATGTTGAACGGCGCCGAGAAGATGGAGGTGTTGCCGAGCAGGCCGAGGCGTGCACCGCTGGCAACCTGGCCACCGGCATAGGGGACCGGCGGTTGTCCGACCGTTCCGGTCTGCGGCACCCCGGGCGTGGGGAAGACTGACGGGGGGGCCTCGGCTTGCCGCGCGCGAGGACGGGACGCCACCCGGCGCGGATTGGCGGCGGTGCTCGCAGGCCGGCTCGCTGCGCGCTGACGCGCTTGCGGTTCGAGGATCTCGATCGGAGGCAGGTTCGTCGAGCGCGACGACGACGTTTGCGCCAAGGCGCCATCGGCCAGCGGCATCACGCCGAAGCCTGAAACGACCAGAGCGACCTGACCAACTTTCTTTCTCATCAATATCTCCGAGATGTTCTTTGTGGAATGTCGTGGAGGGCTATCGTCGCGTCGCGGAAGTTTGCGGGCGATCAGCTGTGATCTGGGGCCACGTTTTGCTGCCGCGTTGAGCAGCGGGTCGAGGCCAAATGCGAGGGAGGGATCGGCGGTTCATCGCAGCCGCGCCATGCAATGGGCGTCGACGAACTCACCGTCGCGAAAGCTGGCGGCCTTGTGGGTGCCCTCGATTGTGAAGCCGAACTTCGCGTACAGCGCCAGCGCTGCGACATTGTCGGTGAACACCGTCATCTCCAGCCGTTTGATGTTCAGCCAGTTGTCGGCGGTGTCGATCATCGCGGCGAGCAGCTTCGAGCCGACGCCGATGCGCGCGTAGTCTTCGTGAACGCCGATCCAAAATTCCGCGGCGTGGGCGCGGCGCCCGTAAAACGGGCGCAAGGCTGACGCTCCGATCACGCGTCCATCCAGCTCGGCCGAGTAGTGCAGGTCGCGCGGGGACTGCGGCACCAGCCATTTGGCGATGGTTTCCAACGACTCGAAGGGAAGGGCGAGAGTCCAGAACCGGAAGGCGTGTTGATTGACGATGTCGTAGATGTCGGCCGCATCTTCCCGGCGCATCGCTCGAATGATCACATGCATGTCGTTTCCCATGGCGCGGGCCGGCTAGAACGTCAGCTTGGCGCTGACGAGGTAGGAGCGGCCGGGGTCATAGAGTGGCCGGACCACGCCGCTGCCGTATTCGAGGCCGTACGTGCCGCGCGCGGCATAAGTCTGGTTCAAGAGATTGCGGACCTCGCCGCGAAGCGTGAGCGACGGCATGGAAAACGGACGGTGTTCGGCAAAGACGTTGACCACTTCGTAGCCGTCGAGCCGGCCGATGCCGGAGACGGGATCCAGCAGGCTGTCGTCCTCGAACGCGATCTCGACATCGCCGCCGATCGTCAGACTCAACGGTGCGAAACTGTGCGCGACTTGAACTGTGAGAATGTCGCCGATCGGAGCAGTCAGGTATTTGCCGAGATAGCTGTCGGCCGGCCTGCCATTTATCGTTGCGTCGGTGCGAACGAATTGCAGGCGAGCGAATCCATCGTCCCAATAGTAATTGCCGCCGACGTGAAAGCCTTGGCTCTGAACATCGAATGCGCGGAGCGCCATGTCGGCGGCCCACAGCGGAACGCGAGCGTCCCAGATTCGAGTCCGGAATACGCCACCCTCGATCCGGAAGCTCGTAAAGTGCGCCACCAGGCCGGCGGTCGCGTTGTCCGAGGTGACCGAACGCGGTCCGGTGCCGTAGTTCCAGGCCGGGTTCTGGACGTAGTTCTCTGCAAGCGGAACGCCGGCCCAGACGTTAGAGTAACCTGCCTTTGCTGTCAGGTGGCTGGTGAGGGCGTATTCGCCCGACACGTTGCTGCTTAACCCTTGGTCGCTGGAGCGGAAGCCGTTGATGCCACCGAACTGTTGATGGTCGCCGCGGAGCCCGAACGACAGCTTGGTGCTGTCTGCGAATTTCAGGCGGGCTTGGGCATAGGCGCCGATATTGTCGGCGGTTTCGGCGGTTCGATAGGTCCGTTCAATCGATCTGGCGCGGTCGCGATAGAAATCGATACCGGCCACGATATCGCCGATCGGTAGTGCGAACTTGTTCTCCAGCTTGCCGTTGAGACTGTCGGTGACGCCTTCGCTGGTGTAGCTGTAGGTCTCAGGTGTGGCTCCGGCGTACTGATCGACCGCGACTTGGGTGCGGTTGTAGCCAAGCACGATGTTTGGATTCCACCACCCCTCCGGAGCGACATTGGAGTAGCTGACGACCGTGTTCTGCCGGTCGAGCTTGTAGGGGCGGACGAGCGGCGTCGTCTGCGAGCCGTAGATCTGCACCGCGTTGGCGCGGAACGGCCGGATGGCGTCGTCGCGGATCTGCTCGTGGCTAATGGACAAGCGATGTCCGTCGGCGTTCTGATAGGCGAGCTTACCGAGCCCGCTCAAGACATTGGCGGCGCTGCCGAGCACCTTTTCGCCGTTACCGGCTCGAAACTCGCTGCCTTTGCCGTAAGTGAACGAGCCCAGCGCCTCGAATTCGCCCTGGCGGCTGTAGCTGGTGAGATTGGTGGTCGAGACGTTGCCGTTGAAATTGAACGTCGACTTGATCGCTCCGCCGAAACCGTCCGCGGAGAGGAAGTCTCGTGCGTCCTTGGTGAAGTAAGCAATTGCGCCGCCGAGCGCGCCGGGGCCGGCATCGGCTGGCGCCACACCGGCATCGACGCGGACCGCCCTGAGCAGGCTGGGGTCGATCATCGTGGTGGCGTTGTGATGGAACACCTTGTTGTTCTGGCGTGAGCCGTCGATCGAGATCGCCAGATTGGTCTCCTCGATGCCCTGGACATAGAGTTTCTGAGACATCGGCAATGATGAGCCGACCACGACGCTTGGTTCGCCGCGGAACACGCCTCTCAGGTCGGTCGCATTTCGGCGTTCGATATCGGCGCTGGTGATATCGATCTCGCTGATGCCGCCGCGCCCGATGCTGACCTCAGTCACGCTGATCGTTTCGAGCGCGATGGCGGCGTCGGGCGCCGACTCGATGGTAACGGTGCGGGGGCCGGTGAAGCGATAGGCGAGGTTCGATCCGGCGAGAATCTCTCGTAGCGCGGTCTCGGCGGCGAAGCGGCCGCTGACGGCGGGCGAGGCACCACTGATTGCACCTTCGCCGAGCCGAACGACCTGAATACCTGTTGTCGTCGTGAAGTCGGCCAGCGCCGACAGGCGCGGCTTGGGCTCGATCCGGAAGTCGAACGTCGCGTCCGCTTGCGGCCGGGCTTCGGACGCGGTCACGAGAAGTGCCAACGCACAGAGGGAGGTCCCGCACCTCGATCCGGCGACACTGGCAAATCTTCGCATCGTCTTGACGTCCCCCACGACGGTCGAGGGGTACGCGTTCAAAGCCCTCGCTGATCAACGTGCGTGCGAGGCAAAACCCGTAAAAATACTGAGAAGCATTACCGGTAGATCAGCGTGGCCACGCCAGGGACCGACAGGGTACGCACGCCAAGGGTGGCGCGCAGCGCCTCCAGCACCGACTCCTGATCGTCGGCGCGAAAAGTACCGGACAGCGTCGTCCGTTCGAGTTGCCGATCGACGATCAGAACGTGACCGGGCGCCATCTTGTCGAGTTCTTTGACGACCTGCGACAGTGGCGCGCGGTCGACGATGATCAGGCCGCGCCGCCACGCGAAAGCCTGGTCCGGTTCGATCGCGGTTGGTGTGCCGAGGCGACCGTTCTGGAACGCGACCCGTTGCCAATCGGTCAGATCGACTTGGAGATCTGTCGTCTGAGGGTCTGAGACAGCGACCCGGCCGTGCTCGACGGTCACCGCCGCAGCATCGCGATCGACTTCGAAGGCGGTACCGCGAACCTGAACGTCCACCTGTCCTGCGCGGACGGTGAAAGGACGTGCGGAGTCGGCAACGACGTCGAACCAAGCGCGGCCGCGCAACAGGGTCACGACGCGGCGACCGCTCGCCATGTCGCTGTTCAGCGCCGTGTCGCCGTCGAGTACCGCCAACGAGCCATCGGCGAGGCGCACGTCGCGCCGTTCACCAGGGCGCGTGGCCGCATCTGCAAAGGCCCGGTCGATGAGGCCGGGATCGCGCCACATGAAGATCGCCGCCACCATCGCCACCACCGCCGAAGCGGCGGCGAACTTCACGCCGATTGTTGCTGGCTGGCGAGGGCGCGGAGTCGGGACTGGCGCCGGTGCATCGCGGTGCCATCCGGAAGCGGCGAGCTGCGCCGCCGGCTGATCCAGCGCACCCCAGAGCTCCGAGACTTCGTGCATCGCCTCAGGATGCGCTACATCCGCCGCGAGCCAGGTCTGGTAAGCGCGGCGGGTCTCGTCTGATACGAGCGGATTGTTGAGGCGGACGAACCACTCGGTCGCCTCCTGGAGCGCCCGCTGACGGTCGTCGTCATTCGATGCGGTGTTCATCTCCACGCCATCTCTCGCGCTGTGCGGGGGCATGATCGAGGTCGCGCGTCTCCGACGCGCGGCCGTCGCCGCATTCTCGCGTGGGATCGTAGGACGCCGTGTTTCAATGCATCAAGACTTCATAAGTGGTTCAGAACGATCGGCTTGCCGTGATAGCTTTCGACCGGCATCTCATAGCCGAAGATCCGCTGCAAGCTGGTTGTGTTTGCGATCAGCGCTGGAGGGCCGCTCGCGACCACCGCGCCGTGCTTCAGGGCGACGATGTAATCGGCGTAAGTCACCGCCTGATTGATATCGTGCAAAACGATCACGATGGCCCGCCGTTCACTGTCGGCGATTTCGCGGAGGGCGCGCATCAGCTCGCGGGCGTAAAACATGTCGAGATTGTTGAGCGGCTCATCCAGCAGCAACCATCGCGTGCCCTGACAGAACGTCATCGCCACCAGCACGAGTTGCCGCTGTCCGCCGGACAGCGTGTCGATGAAGCGGTCGCCGAATGACGTCAGATCGAAGCGTTCGAGCGCGGCCTGGGTCAGTGCCCGATCTTCGTCGGTGATGCGGCCGCCATTGTGCGGGAACCGGCCGAAGGCGACCAACTCACGCACGCGCAGCCGGCTGGCAATCGCCGGATCTTGCCGCAGGATCGCGAGCGTGCGGGCGAGTATGCGGCTCGGCGTCGCGCCGACGGTCAAGCCGTCAACCGTGATGGTGCCTTGCTGCAATGGCTGAAGCCGGGCGATCAGCGATAACAGGCTCGATTTGCCGGCTCCGTTCGGCCCGATCAACGCGGTGACGCCGGTCTCCGGGATTTCCAGATTGATGTCTTTGAGGATCGGCACGCCCTGATGGGCGAGCGAGACGTTGTTCACGACGATCATCGCCGGACTCCGTGCAGAAGCATTACGAGGAACACCAGACCGCCGACGAACTCGATGACGACGCCAAGTGTTGAGGCGCCGCCGAGAACATGCTGCAGGATCGTTTGGCCGCCGACCAGCACGATCACGGCGACCAGCGCCGCGGCCGGAAGCAGGATCGCGTGGCGCCGCGTATCGATCAGCCGTTCGCCGAGGGCGACGACCAGCAGGCCGAAGAACGCCACCGGCCCGACGAGCGCGGTCGAGACCGCGACCAGTGCCGCGACCAGCATAATCATGCCCGCAACGACGCGCGGCCATTCCAGGCCAAGGCCGGTCGAGACATCGCGGCCGAGCGCCAATACGTCGAGGACGTGGCGCATCCGCCAGACGATGGCGATACCGACCAGCGTCAGCGCGCAGGCGGCGATCAGAAGCTCGCCGTGGATCTTGCTGAAATTGGCGTAGCTGGCGCCCTGCAGCACCACGAAGTCGTTGGGATCGATCAGCCGGGCGAGCAGCGACGACAGGCTGCGGAACAGCACGCCGACGGTGACGCCGGTGAGCAGCATCAGGATCAGGTCCATGCGGGCCTTCAGCAGCGGCAGAAACAGCAGCGCCGCGAGGATCACCATCACGGTGGCCTCGCCGGCGAACTTGAGCCGCGGGTCCAGCACCGCGAAGCCAAGCCCGCCGACGGCGAATACCAGCAGCGACTGGCTGAACACGTAGAGCGCGTCGAGTCCCATGATCGACGGCGTCAGGATCCGGTTGGTCGTCACCGTCTGAAACACCACCGTCGAGACCGCGATCGAGAGCGCAACTACGATCAGCGCAGCCAGGCGGACGGCGCGCAGCTCGAGCGCGAACCACAGGTTTCCACGCAGCCCGACCGTCATGTAGGCTGCGATGCAAGCGAGCGCGACCACGCCAAGCGAGGCCAGGACGATCGTCGATCTGTCACGCATGGGACGGACGGCGCAATAGAAGCCACAGGAATGACGCTGCGCCGACGACGCCCAGCACGGTGCCGACGGGGATCTCGTAGGGGAAGTGCAGCAGCCGGCCGATGATGTCGCAGGCGAGCACCAGCGCGGCGCCGCTCCCCGCGACCCAGGGGATCAGCGATCGCATATTGTCGCCGATCAGCCGCGAGACCATGTTGGGGACCACGAGACCCACGAACGGGATCATCCCGACGATCACCACGGTCAGCGCGGTGACGATCGAGATGATCAGCAGCCCGATTTGCATCATGCGGGCATAGTCCAGCCCCAGCCCGACACTGACGTCGCGTCCGAGCGACATCAAAGTGAGGCGGTCGGCGAACGCCCAGGTTACGGCGAGGACAGCGGCCGAGACCCAGAGGAGTTCGTAGCGACCGCGCAGCACGCCGGAGAACTCGCCGTTGGTCCAGATCTCGATGAACTGCAGCAGATCGGTGTGCCAGGCGACGAAGGTAACGGCGGCGCCGACCACGCCGCCGTAGACCAGCCCGAACAGCGGCACCAGAAACGGCTGCGTCGGCGGCAGCCGATGGGCGATCGCCAGGAACAGCGATGTGCCGGCGAGGGCGGTCAGGCTCGCGACCAGTGTCTTGGTGGCGATCGAGGCCGAAGGGAGCAACAGCGCCACCAACATGATGCCGAGCGCGGCGCTCTGGCCGGTCCCCGCCGTGGTCGGCTCGACAAACCGGTTGCGAGCCAGCGTCTGCATCACCAGGCCGGCAATCGCGAGGCCGGCGCCGGTCAGAACGGCGGCCAGCGTGCGCGGCAGCCGGCTTGCGGCGACGAGATAAAGCGTATCGGGATTGGTCAACACGTCCCGCGGCGCGACGTCGCCGACGCCGACGAAGATGCTGACGGCGAACAGGGCGACCAGCGCCAGCAGCGCGGTCGTCCCGGCGGAGCGCGAAGCGGCTCGCTCGACTGCGATCATCGCGGCTCCGAGAAGCCGCGGGTGAGAGCCGCCAGAACGCGGGTCATCGCCTGGATGCCACCGCCGGCGATGTAGAGATCGGCGGAGGGAAGATAGATCACGCGGCCGCTCTTCCAGGCCTTGGTGTCACGCACCAGCTCGTTGTCGAGCGTGGCTCGCGCTTGATTGTCGCCGGCCCCGATCGCCATCGCGCGATCGACCACGATCAGCCAGTCCGGATCGGCCTTGCGGACGAACTCGAAGGAGACAGCTTCGCCGTGGATCGAGGGGGCCATGGTGGTTACCGCCGGTTCGATCTGGAGCGTGCTGTGAATCCAGCCGAACCGCGATCCGAGGCCAAAGGCGGAGATTTTCGGCCCGTTGGTCATCACGATCAGCGCGCGTCCTTTACCCTTGGCCGCATCGCGCGCCGCGACGATTGCCGCGTTGAACTTTTGCCTTTCTTGCTCGGCGGTCTGCTCGCGGCCGAACAGCCGGCCGTAGGCCTGGAGCCGGGCTTCGGCGTCCCGGACCAGTTCCTGTCCGTCGATCGTCATGTCGATCGTTGGGGCGATCCGTGCGGTGAACTTCGCCTTAGGCGACGAACGACCACCGAGAATGATCAGATCCGGGTCAAGCGCGCTAAGAGCTTCGAGATTAGGTTCAAACAGCGTGCCGACGACCTCGCCGCCGGCAGCGGCTGATTTCAGTTCGGGCAGGAATACCCGATCCGGGACACCGGCGGCCTTGACGCCGAGCAGGTCGAGCGTGTCGAGCGCTGCCATGTCGAAGACGGCGACGCGAGACGGTTTGGCCTGCACTCTGACCGTACCTTGGGCGGTCTGGATCTCGATGGTTTCCGCGGAGGCCGGCGCAGGCAGAGCAAGCGCGGCGAGCATGGCGATCATACGGATCAAATACATGAGGGTCCTTTGGAGGAGGCGACGTGGCCGGCGGCACGCGACACTGCCCGCCGCGCCTGCTGCGTGGCCGCCGAGCTGCGGCGGCCTCTCGTCGATATCGAGCGGGCGAGTATGGCTAGCCGATCCCGGGCCAGGGTTTCGAAGCAATCGTGAGCGAACCATTCGAGCGACGCTTCCGCATCGGTCTCGTCCGCCAAGGCCGCAAGGAAGCTATCGTAGTCCATCGCGCCGTCGAACAGTGGCACCATGCCGTCACGGCAACCGGCTGCGGAATAGACGTTCTCAGGGGCGAACACACCGAGCTCGGCGCGCGATCGAACGTTCTTGAGATGATAGTGCCCGATGAAGTCGGCGAGCGTCCGGCGCGCCAGGACCGGATCATCGCCTGCTTCCCAGACATGCAAAGCATCGAAATTGATACCGAGGCCTGGGTGATCCGCATCGGCCAACAGGCACAGCGTCGACTCGACACTGTCGGCCAGCGTGTTCGGGTGTGTTTCGACGAGCAGGCGGATGCCGTGATCTTGGACGATGCCGGCAATCTCGCCGATCCGGCGGGCCAGGGCTCTGCGCTCGTCGCGCGAAAGTGCGGCACTTGGCCTGTTACCGGCGAAGGTGCGGATCTTTGGCGCCGACCAATGCTGTGCGATCCGGCAGAGCTGGATGGTCCGGTGGCGAATGTCAGCAAAGTCGCCGTCTGTCGGCAGGTAATCGCTCAACATCGGCACCCACAGACCGTAACTGCGAATCCAGTCTGCACCGTATTCCGGGTGGGTCCGCATCAAGCCGCGCGCGTGAGCGCCCCACAGTTCGACGCCGTCGAAGCCGTTGCGTTGTGCCCACTCCACGATCTCGCTGAAGCAGAGCAGGTGATGGCGGAACGTGATGGTGCAGACCGAGAGTTTCATCACCGCGCACCGACACGGCGTTCACGGGGCATCCCCTGGGTCAGACCTTTTAGGGCGCACCAGGCTATGAAGACCTCGTGCAGCTTGGCCTTGATCGCGGTCTCCAGAGCATCCAGGTGATTCAGCGCCTGATTGATGTCGGCGGCGCAGGCGCGATCCTCGGTCTGGGCCAACCGCAGGATCTTCAGATGCAACGCCGGGAGGCCGAGCGCGAGCTCTTCGATCCGGTCGCACCACGTCAGGAATGCGTCGTTCGGCAACTCCAGTTCGCGCCAGAAGAAGGCGAAGCCGTGCTCGTAAGCCCATTTCCTGATCGACAGCACGGGAAGCTCACGGACCGCATCGCCGAGCGCCTGAAGGCGCAGGCCGTCGCGGCAGCCGAGATGGGCATCGACGACTTCGCGGATGCGGCGGATCAGCGGATTGTCGTCGGATATGAAGCACGCCAGAAAATAGTCGCCGATGTCGGCGGCGGTTGGCACCCGTATCGAGCGGCGATCGAATACGTAACCGCCGGCGACGCTCGGCTGAGCGACGGCGTTGAGGATACGGTCTTTTGCGATCGGTCCCTCCCAGCGGAAGTCGGGATCGCGAATCTGCCAGATCTCCGGATCCTCCGTCGCTTCGACCATCAGATAGTGCGGAAATGGGTTCTGGTTGAACTTGTTCTCCCGCTCCGGCAGATGGAACATGTCCAACATCACCATCACGCTTTCGGTTTGCTGTCTGGCGGCGACCAAAGCCATCAGCCTGTCGAGATTGGCCTGTTTGGGCGCCGAGTGATCGTACCATTCGGTGACATGCACGCCGTAGAGTCGCTCGAACCATTGGCAGAAGAAGCCGTGGCCGATCTGATCGGCGTGATAGCGTAGTTGAATCTTGTCCGAGACGGCGAAGTCGGCGTCCCAAAGACCGAAATACATCGGGCGGTGATCGAGGCCGGCGGCCTTCACAGCGTCGCAGAGACACGACACGACGCAATGCACTTTGATGTCCGGATAGACGTCGGCATGGACGTCGGGAGCGTCCGCGACGGCGGTATCACTGGCGCTCGAGGTAGCCGTGGAAGAACCGGCTAACAACTCCACCAGATCGCTCACTGTGTCGATCGCCGTCGCTGCGACGGCCGCTTCGGGGACGGGGATGCCGTGATCGAGCTCCAGATGCAAAAGCAGGTCCAGCATCAATACCGAGTCGAGATAGAGGTCGGCATTCAGCCGCGATTGTGGGCCAAAGCCGTCGAGATGAAGGTTGTTCATCCGCTCGGCAAGCACTTGGTGGATCGCGGCCGTAATCTGCTCGCGAGTCACGCGGCGGTCTCCTCTGCCAAAAACGCGAGGCGTCCTTCGGCATGCAGGGCGGCGATCTCTCGCCGGTTGATCTTGCCGTTCGCCTGTCGTGGCAGCCGGGGCAGGCGCACCGTCTCCATGGGGACCTGATGGGGAGCCAGGTTCTTGATACACCAGTCGCGCAGCTCCGCTGGCGCAATGCTGTGTTCGGCGCTGAATGCCACAGCGACCCGCTCGCCCGCGAGGGAATCCAGGCGTCGGAATACGACCGCGTCGGTCACACCCGGCATCGCCATCACCACGTCCTCGACCTCCTTTGGATAGACGTTGAGGCCTGAGACGTTGATGGTGTCGTCGAGGCGACCGACGAACACCAATGTGCCATCGTCCTCGGTGTAGCCGAGATCGGCCGTCCGGATTGCGCGTTCGCCGACGTGGACCACGATCTCCCGCGGCTGACCAGCATCTCCGGTCTCGACACGGAGATGCGGAAGCGGCACGCCCATGTCGCCTGATGCGGCCAGGTTTGAATTGATCGCCACGCATCCGGCTTCCGAGCAGCCATATTGCTGAAACAGATGCGTCGTCCGGGCCCGGATTGTCATCAGCCATTGGTCGGGCAGCAGGGTGCCGGACGTCATCGCAGCATGGATCGTCTCGCCTGCGGGCAGCAGGCGGGCGATGGTGTGGAGCATGGCGGGCGATGAATACAGCAGCGGCCGGTTGGTCTGGCGCAGGCGAGCGATGAGATATTTTGGATTGGCCGTGCCGAGAATGTGCGGAATCTGGCCGCGGCGGAGCCCGACCAGAACGCCGCAGATCAGTCCGTAGGAATGCGTGACCGGACATGCGATCAGCGGCGTCATGTCCTGCGGGGCGGTGAAATGCGTCACATAGCTATCGATCTCGCGATCGATCTCAACCCAACTGCGGGCGACCCGTTTCGGTTCGCCAGTGGTGCCGGATGTGGTCTGCATCAGCCCGCCCGGACCGGGACCTTCGCCGCCGAGATCCTCGATGGCGAGCCCATCGGTCACCAGCCGGTGGCAGCCGAGGTCGATTGCCAGCCGGCGCGCCGCAGCACGCGGCGTCGACGGATGGATCGGCAGCACGCTGGCGCCGGCATCGCGGATGGCGAGCAGCAGCGCCAGGAATTCTGCCGGATCGGACAGGCAGACTGCAAAGCTCAGCTTGGACCGATCATTGAGGCCGACTGCCTCAGCTGCGCGGGCGCCCATCGCCTGCAGCAGGACCTGATCGTAGAATTTGTCGCCGACCTGAATCATGCGTACTCCCGTGCGATCGGCGCGGCGGCCGCAAGTGGATTTGGGACTTTGTGTTGGAGAGCGTCGCCCGGCAGGCCGAGCTTTCGGGCGAGCAGGCTTTCGATCACGATCTCAGGTGTGCCGAAGCCGAGACGGGCGACGCGTTCACCCAGGCCGTGTTCGGCGATGTCGGCGGCCAGACGCAACGACACCCGGTGCCAGAAAGCGCCCTCGCTGATCCCGTAGAAGCTCTGGACCAGATGCGAGATCTCGGACAGATTGAACACGAACAGGCAATCGACGAACAGATCGCGCAGGTCCTCCGGCCGTTCCATCCAATAGTACTGGTTCGGCAGCGCGCGACGATAACGAGGATCGAGAGCTAGGAAATCTGGCGCCAGTTTGGGATCGGCGAGAAAGTCCGGCACGAACTCCAGGCTGTCGTGGAAGTCCCGCAGGATCAGACGTTCGGGCCAGCCGTCGCGGTGGACCAGCACCATGTTTTGGCCGTGCGCTTCGGTGGCGATGCCATGGACGACGAGCAGTCGCCACACCGGCAGCACTGCGACGTCGATCAATCGTTCGAGCCATGGCTTGATGCCGTAGCGCTGCAGCCACGGATCGATGAAGGGCAGATCATCTGTTTCGATCGCCATCAGCGCATTGAACGGTACTGCGCGCTCGCCATCCGCAAGCTTACTCTCGACGCTCTCCCGCCAGATCGCAGCGACGTCTCCCCCGAGTGGACCATCCCGATCGACGATCGCGCCGGCAAATTCGCGGACGATGTCGAGCCGATAGCGGGTTTTGAACAGCGGGTCGCCGTCGAGAACTGCGTCGAGCCAGCGCGACAGCAGTGGGGCGGTCGCAACCGAATGCGCCTCGATGTTGCGGCGAGTTGAAGTGTTGACGATGCCGAGCGACAGCTTCACGCTGCTCCGGCATGGGCTCTGCGCGTTACTGAGCGTCCGAACGGACTGGCTGGCGCGATACGCGTCGCCGGCGACTCCGAGATAGTGAATTCGGCCGGACTCGAGCAGAGGACGCAGCCGATCGGCCGATAGATCATGCCATTGCCATGGATGGATCGGCATCAGGCCGAAACACCCGTGTTCGAGGCCGAGGGCGGCAGCGCGCGCTTCGATCTCCGCGAGTCCTGGGGCGCCGAGTTCACGCTGCCAGAATGTCTCTTCCGTGTCTGGCAATGACAGATGGATGAGATCCTGGGCGACCGCGAGCCAGACCAACTGGAACGAGCCACCGGCTTCGGGGCCGTAACAACGGTGGTCGTGCTCATCGAATCCGGTGCGCGACTTGAAGCAGGGATGGTAGGGGTGCCCTTCGTCGATCGCAGCGTCGAGTGCGGAGAACGACATCAGTCGCCGGTCGTGACGCGGAGCATGGAGCCGATTCCAACGCACCAGTGCTTCCGTCTGACCGAGTTCCTGAGCGAGCCGCGCTCGCTCTCGCGAGCCACCGGGAAGGGCCGCAACCGCATCGCCGATCGACGCCGGACGCCACGCGCTGCCGGTTCGGCACTCGACCGTTCCCGGCTCGAGGCGAGGTCGGCCGAACGCGCCGAGGCGGCCACGCGCTCGCCAAGCTTGCCCGCCACTGCGCCACTCGAAGGGCCGCGCCGGGGCGGCCGCCGACGCCAAAGGACCGAACAGGTTTTCGTACAAGGCCGCTGCAATGAGTTGGCGCACGATCCGCTCATCCGGTCGGGCAGGGATGTCACCGGGAAGCGACACGAGCTTCTCCCCGTCGCGCCGCTCGGCGATTGCCGAACAGCGGATTTGCCAACTGCACATAGATCGCGCGGCCGTCCTCGGCCTCGAGCTCGTCGATGTTGAACATCCGTGTCAGCAGATTGGCCTTCGCGGCAACAGTCGGACGCTCGACAATGCCGATGGCGAATTCGCGTCCGACGCCGCCGAGTTCGTGCGCCAAGTCGTTGAGGCGATCGCGCAAGATGATTAGCAACGCTTCTTCGTCGATCAGTCGATCCTGCCCCATGCGGGCGATCACCGAGCAGATCTGATTGACGATCAGGTAATAGGCAAAGCGCTCCTGGATCACGCGATCGTCGAAATACAAGCCGCCGATCTCGGCGGTGTCGGGCACCAGCGCGACCAGCCGATCGCGATGGGCATTGGACAGGTAGAAGCCCTGATTGTCCCGATAATAGGACGCGGTCGGCAGCCCGGCCGAGACGTCGAGCAGAACGTTCTGCTGATGCGCTTCCAAGGCCACGCCCAGTTCGTCATAGAGCTTGACGAGCGGGTCCAGCGCGCAATCGAGATAGGCCGAGAACCATTGCCGGGCAGCGCTCGCCACTGGCACGCCTTGCTGCGCAGCATGTTCGCGCACCAACAGGTCGAGCCGTGAGCGCGCGCAAGGCGGAGGATCGGCCGTCAGGGCCGCGATCGTGATGCCCTTGCTCTCGTTGCCCGTTGTGAATGGATTCTCGCGGAAGATGACTTCGAATCCACTCTCGGTGCGGCCGGGAAGCCCGAGCGTCAGGTAGGCTGGATCGCGGATCAGGCGGAAGCAGGGATGGCGCGCCAGGAAATCGGTGCGCGCGAACAACCGCGACATTGCGACCCCGGCCTCGAGTTCGGGCATCCGATTGATCCGCAAGGAGTTGGTGATCCGTACCGGCAGGGAGAATTTCAGCATCCACGGAATCTCGGGGCTGTACAGCGTGCGGACCGAGGACGTCGGCGAGAACTCCGCGCCGAACGAACCGAGGCGGCGAAGCCGGCCTTGCCTGGCGAGGTCCGCGATGTCGGGATCGAGCATCACGGCTTCTGCTTGCAGCGGATGGAGAGGCAGAAGGGCTTCGCCCGGACGCAAGGTCGGGCGGTCGGCCACCGGGAGGAGTGTCTCGATAATGTCAGAGACGGAAATTTTTTCGGTGCCACCGTGACGTAACAACGCCGCGTCGACGGCGAAGTATGTGAGTGGAAATCGGCCGTGATGCTCCGGTGCATAAAGTGGCTTCTGCCAATCGGTCATGCCTTGCCGACTCTTCGGCGTCGGGTGCAGCCAATGCCCGAATATCAGGCTCTGTTCGCCGTCGAGGAAGGTTCGGCCTGCCTCCCCGGATGATCGCTGCAGGCTTTCGGCAATGCACTGATAGCTCGCGAGTACGCGGCCGAGCAGCTCTACCTCCTCATTGCGCAGCGTTTTCGTCCGTGCGGCGCGGACTCCGGAATAGCATTCCTGCACCATGAGATAGAGCGCGCGGAGCGGCGCGATCTCATGCCAGGCATTCTCCGGTGCTCGGCAAATGAAGACGCGCCCGAAGCGGAGCGGACCGCACAGCGACTCCCGTTCGATTTCGGCGCGTAATGTCGCAGCCGACATCGGACAGAACCACACGACGTAGCTTCGCCAATCCCCGCACTCCGGCCGCTCCTGACAGGGCATCCCGGGATCGATTTCGCGCCGGTAGCAATTGGCAAAGCTCTGGAACGTTGCGCGTTCTGCGAGCTCGCGCATGGATTCGGGCATCGGTATGTCTTCCGCAAAGCGGCCCGAAATGCGAGGCCGTATGGTATCAACGGTCGACAGCGGCCAGACCCGTAATCGTGGGCGGCATCCATAGTTTAGAATTCAACCAATCATCGATTGCAAAGATCGTGCGGCGTTGACAGATCCGCGAGGAATGCGATTAGAAGAATGATCGGAGGTAATGTCCACGAGCATTGCTCTCGCACCGAATTTTTGTTGGCGATAGCGTCGGCGATTACTTCGAACGCTTCCCGTTCAGTCGGGGCTGATGCGCTACGATGGGGATCTCATGTCGTCTGCGACAGAACTGCTCAGTATATTTGGAGCGGAGCAGGGCCAGCTCAAACGGATGGTGCGTCGCATCACCGGCAATGCGCATACCGCCGAAGACGTCGTCCACGAGACGTTTATCAAGCTGATGAACCGCAAACTGACCGAACGCGACGTCGGTCTCGTTGTCACGACCGCGCGCAATCTTGCTTGCGACACGATCCGGGCAGAACGCGTCCGTGCCGCTTATGCTAGCAATGTATCGTCGGAGCAGTTGCAGACCGGTGTGGCAGACCCCGAACACGCGGTGGCCAGCCGGCTGGATCTCGACGCTCTGCTGCGCGCGCTGCAGACGCTACCCGAGCGCACCCAACGCATCTTTCTGCTGAGCAAGGTCGACGGCATGACCTATCCGCAGATCGCGCGTAGCCTGAACATCTCGGTCTCGACCGTCGAGAAGGAGATGATCTCCGCGCTCGAATTCTGCCGGACTTGGCGTCAGCGTCGTGAGACCATCTAATTATCGTCTATAGCGGGTTCGACTCGCCAGCGCCGCGAGTTCGCTCGGTAGGCGCGGGTCCTTTGCGATCTTGGACGAAGGTCACCACGACGTAAATCCGCGTCCGAGAACGAGGCGCATGAAGAGCTGAGGTGATACCTTAACGAAGGCGCAGCCACCGCGGGCTCGTTTCCGGCAAGGATGGGCCAGCGCATTTTCTGGCCCCGTGAACGGCCCGCCTTTAGTTTCATGGCGGTCCCGCTCGACGAGGCCGGTCGATACCCCCTGGC
>NZ_QTKI01000209.1:0-8265 GCF_010820945.1 Rhodopseudomonas sp. BR0C11 | reverse complement strand
CTGCAGCAGCGTCAGCTTGCCGCCCGGCAGCGTCACCGTCCAACTGCCGCGCCCAACGCAGCGCGGCTTGAATGACACCCACGCGACATAGACCATCAAGCCGGCAAGGATCAGCAGCGCCAGCACGCGGTTGACCGCCGGCGGCAACAGATCGACCGCAGACGCCGCTTCAGGATGATAGGCGACGCCGAGGCCGAGCACCGCGGCGTTGCCGAGCCAGAACGTCAGGCCGGCAAGGAAACACACCTTGGCGACGTCGATCGCGTCGAGCCCCCAGGCCGAGTAGATCCGGTAGCGCACCGCGCCGCCGGTCAGGGCGCTGGCGCCGACATTGTGACCGATCGAATAGCTGGTGAAGGCGGCGAGCGCGTTGACCCGGTAAGGCACGTCGTCGCGGCCGATCGCGTGAACGGCGAACAGATCGTAGAACGTCAGGGTGAAATAGCCGGCGGCGACGAACAATGCAGCGAGCGCGATCGAGGTCGGCTCGGTCTGGCCCATCGCGTCGAGCACGCGGTCGTGGTCGATGCCGCGCAGGATGTGGTACAGAACGTAGCAAGCGGCCGCGATGACCGCGATGCTGACCGCAACACCGAGTTTGTGCAGGATTTGCTTCTCGCGCAGAACTTCGATCGTTCTGCGTATTGCGATCCGCATCGAGACCTCGAATCCCCTTCGCCCGCGTTCTACCCCTGGTGTCCCGGCCCTGTCGCCGTGTTTCGGCCGGCCGCACATCGTTGGTAGCGTGTTTTCCAGCCAAGTGGAATTCGGTCAACGCCGCAGGACGGTGCGCGACGCTTCAAATCCGCTTCAGCCGGCCGGCTGCGCTTCGCATTCTTGGGGCTTCGTTGCAGCGCGGGACCTATCGTCGCAGCGCTCGGTCGATCACGGCCGAAAGCTGTCGTCAGGGCCGCTGCGATTGCCGCGCGACCACCCAGTAGCGGAGCCATGAACCGATGGCACACCCGATCAGATAGGCGGCCAGCATGGCGAGGAAAAGGTCGAGCCAGTAGCCGGCCCGGCCGGGAACCAGACGGGCGAGCGACAGCCCGACCAGCACCGCTGCGACGCCGGCGATACCGAGCCCGGCATTGCGCGAGAAGCTCGGGCCGCGATGCACCACCGAGATCCAGCCCACCGCGAAGCCGAGCAGCAGCGAACCGACCAGCCAGCCCCAGAAGAAATCCGCCAAAGCCACCATGCGTCACCTGACCACGAAATCGATCCGGCGATTCTTCGCCTTGCCAGCGTCGGTGTCGTTGCCGGCGACGGGGATCTTGCTGCCGTAGCCGAATGCTTGGAGACGCTCCGGCGACAGGCCGGCCCGCACCATATAGTCGACCACCTCGCGGGCGCGCTTTTCCGACAACGACTGGTTGAACGCAGGATCGCCGTCGCTGTCGGTATGGCCGGCGATTTCGATCTTGGCGTTCGGGCAGCGCATCGCGGTCTCGATCAGCCGGTCGAGCAGCGCGGCGGAATCCTTGTCGATGCTGGCGCTAGCGGATTCGAACTGGATGGTGGCCTTGGCCAGCAGCCCGTTGAACAATTGCTGGCACACCGAGGCATCGACCGGCGCGGCGGCCGGTTTGACCGACAGATCGGCCTTCACGGTCCAGCCCTGCGGCAGCTCCTTGTTCAGACCGCCGCGGATCTGATTGGCGGCGACCTCGTAAAGGGCGTCGCCGGACAAATGAACCTCACGGTCTGACAGTACCAGAGTGCCGGTCGACAGCCGCGACAGCGCGCCGAGCGCTGGCGTTGCGGCTTCGAGGAAGCCCTTCGGGGCACCGACGCTTGCCTTGAGGTTGTCGATCACCTTTTCGCTGAAGAACTTGCGGCCGGTGGCCGCGGCCAGCGCCGCATGCACATTATTGTCCGGCACATAGCCGTCGAGCGTAACCTGCCCGGCGACCGGGTCCTTGTAGGCCCGGAACACGTAAGGCGGCGCCTCGATGTCGTTCTCGCCAACGGTATAGCCGTCGGGAAGGCTGCGCAGCGCCGCGGCGATCGATTCACGGCCGCCGAGATCCTTCGCCATGCCCTTCAGCGCAACCTGGGTGCCGGTGAGGGTGATCTTGCCCTGCTTCAGCTTGGCGATCTGGTCGATCAGCAGCATCGCGGCGGCGTCGAACCGTTGCGGGGCGCCGCGCGCCAGCGCCATCCGGTCGACCACCTCGGTGCCATTCACCGCCGCCCGCGCGCCATCGGCCAGCCGGGTGCGGCTCGCCGGCAGCGGCGCGCTGCCGGTCAGGGTGACGCGAACGACATCGCGCTCAATTGACCAGACATAAGGAGAGGCTTCCGGTACCAGCTTGGTCCGGTCGTTCACCAAACGGAGGCTCGGCACTGCCTCGACCGCGGACACCGCGGCGCGGCGCCCTTCTTCGGAGAACGCCTCTGCGGTCAGCGTGATGTCGCGGCCCGCAGCGGTGATCTTCGTTTTGTCGAGGACGGTGTCCTTGAGCGCAGCCGTGGCGCGAGCGCCAAGATCGGCTTCCACGGCCGGCATCGTCGTCCAAGCGGCGATAGCCCAGAGGATAACCAACGGAATGGCGCCGGGCCACCATTTACCGCTGGAGCTGTAGAGTCCGCGCATTCCGCTTCCCGTGGATCAGAAGCAGAGAGAAATCAAACCGTTGGAGGGCTGTCAAACGCAATTCAAGGAAACAGCAACCAAAGTTGCGCTTCCCATAACCGTTTCTTCAACCGTCGGCGCCTAGCATCGTGCAGAAATTGAGCGGCCGCTATTCGATGAAGCACTTTCGCCACAATATTATCCGCGCCGGGCTCGAAGCCCTTTATTACACCGGCGCGCATCGGGTGCTGCGCCCGATCTTTTCCGGAATCGGCACGGTTTTCATGCTGCACAACGTGCGGCCGGCCCGCGACGATTCGTTTCAGCCCAATCGCCACCTCGAGGTCACGCCGGACTTCCTCCGCGCCACGCTGCGCCATCTTCGCGAGCTCGGAATCGATCTGGTGCCGATGGACGAGTTGCACCGGCGGCTGCGTGCGCGCGACTTCAGCCGACGTTTCGCCTGCATCACGCTGGATGACGGCTATCGCGACAACCGCGATTTCGCCCTGCCGGTGTTCGAAGAGTTCGGCGCACCGTTCACCGTTTTCGTCACCAGCGACTTTGCCGAAGGCACCGGCCGGCTGTGGTGGGTGACGCTGGAACGGCTGATCGCCGCCCAGAGCCGGATCGATGTGTCGATGGACGGCCAGGAGCTGCGTCTCGACACAGCGACGCCCGAGGCCAAGCAGGCGGCATTCGACCGGCTGCACGATCTGTTGCGAAGCCTGCCGAACGGCGGCGATCTCGATGCCGCGATGACGACGCTGTGCCTGCGTTACGGGATCGACGAAACCGCAGCGGCGCGCGAACTGTGCCTGCCTTGGAACGAACTGCGCAGCTTCGCCGCGCACCCGCTGGTGACGATCGGCGCGCACGGCATCACCCATTGCATGCTGCGCCGGCAGACCGAGCTGGTCGCCGCGCACGAACTCACCGGCAGCCGCGCACGCATCCAGGACGAACTGCAACAGGCGGTCGACCACCTCGCTTATCCGTATGGCGACAGGGCGTCTGCCGGTCCGCGCGAATTCGCGATCGCGCAGGCGGTCGGCTACAAGACTGCGGTGACCACACGCCCCGGCATGATGTTCGCCGAGTGCGCCGATCACCTCACCGCGCTGCCGCGGGTCTCGCTCAACGGTCATTACCAGGACGACCGGCTGTTGCCGGTGCTGACTTCCGGGGCCGCGACGGCAGTGTGGAACGGCTTCCGCCGCGTTGCTGCGGCGTGATTTCTTGACTCACCTCCCTGGCCGCCTCAAACAGGCGGCCAAAGCCCCGAGGGAGATGTCATGTTCAAGGATCTGTTTTCGCTGCAAGGCCGCGTCGCTCTGGTGACCGGCGGCTCGCGCGGCATCGGCAAGATGATCGCAGCCGGTTTTCTCGCCTATGGCGCAACGCGCGTTTACATCACCGCGCGCAAGGCCGCAGCGTGTCAGGCCACCGCCGATGAACTCACCGAAATGTATCCCGGCGAATGCGTTGCTCTGCCGATCGACATCTCGACCATGGCGGGCATCGACATGCTGGCCGCCGAGATCAAGCGCCGCGAGAGCTCGCTCGACATCCTGGTCAACAACGCCGGCGCCGCCTGGGCGGCCGACTTCGACGAATTCCCGGAGAGCGGCTGGGACAAGGTGATGGACCTCAACGTCAAGACGCCGTTCTTCCTGACCAAGGCGCTGGCGCCGCTGCTGCGCGCCGCCGCAAGCGCCGAACAGCCCGGCAAGGTGATCAACATCGCCTCGATCGACGGCATCTTCGTCAATCCGCTCGAAACCTATCCCTACGCGGCGTCGAAGGCCGGCCTGATCCACCTCACCCGCCGGCTGGCGGTGCGGCTGATCAAGGACCACATCGTCGTCACAGCGATCGCACCGGGTCCGTTCGCCTCCGACATGAACAAGGCGGCGCGGGACGAATCCGACGCGGTCGCCAAGCGTGTCCCGGCGGGCCGGATCGGCACCGATGAGGACATGGCCGGCACCGCCGTATTCCTCGCCTCCCGCGCCGGCGACTACGTGGTCGGCTCGACCGTGACGGTCGACGGCGGCGTCGCCTTCGCCAACCCGGGCATCAAGGGCGACGGCTGGGCGTAACGCCACCGCGCTTCGTCTCACGCTCGAAGCGCCAGAGCCCAACCTCTCCGGTCAAAATTGCTCCACCGCGACGCCCGCGCCCGAAAGCGCGCGGGCTGCGGTTTTGCGTCCCACCTGACGAAATTTGCCTTGAATTATAATGCATCGAACGGCATCCGTTCGATTGCTGGCGTTTTCGGCCGGCATTATCATTCTCCAGACAGATGCGAACGGACCGAGATGGCCGAGCCAGACGATACCGACGCGAGCTTTCTGCTCGACCTCGGCCGCCATGTCCGCACCATGCGCGGGCGGCGCGGCATGTCGCGCAAGGTGCTGGCCAAGGTCTCCGGCATCTCGGAGCGCTACATCGCCCAGCTCGAAAGCGGCAAAGGCAACGTGTCGATCATGCTGCTGCGCCGGATTTCCGAAGCGCTGGCGACGCCGCTCGAAGACCTGCTGCCGTCCAACGAGTCGTCGGCCGACTGGCCGGTGATCCGCGATCTGGTGCGGCGCGCAACCCCGGTGCAGATCGCCCATGCCAAGGACGTGTTGTCGGGCCTCGGCCGGTTCGGCGGACTGGAGCCGGAGGCGACCTTCCGCGGCATCGCGCTGATCGGCCTGCGCGGCGCCGGCAAGTCGACCCTCGGTAAGATGCTGGCCGACAGCATCGGCTGGAGCTTCGTCGAACTGAACCGCGAGATCGAACGCCAGAATGGCCTGTCGGTATCCGAGATCATCGCGCTGTACGGCCAGGAAGGCTTCCGCCGGATGGAGCAGACCGCGCTGTCGCGGCTGCTCGCCCGCCAGGAGCCGATCGTGCTGGCGACCGGCGGCGGCATCGTTTCCGAGCCGATCACCTTCGATCAGATCCTGACCTCGTTCTATACGATCTGGCTGAAGGCCGAGCCGGAGGAGCACATGGCGCGGGTGCGCGGCCAGGGCGACCTGCGGCCGATGGCCGACGACCGCGCCGCGATGCAGGAACTGCGCACCATCCTGCAGAGCCGCGAGCCGCTGTATGCCCGCGCCGCTGGCGTGCTCGACACTGCCGGGCTGTCGGTGGAAGCCGCCGCGCAGAAGCTGGTCGCGATGGTGTCGCCGGTGCTGAGCCGCGATGCCGGCGCGTTCGGCTTGCGCGAGGCTGCGCCGTAACCGCCGCTACGGCTTGGTGCGTTCGAACTGCCGCAACAGCTTGTTGCCGCGATCGACCGCCGCATCCATCGCGTCCTTCGCAGATTTTTCGCCGCGCACCGCGTGCTCGATCTCGTCTTCGATCGCGGCCCGCACCAACACGAACGAACCGAGCCGCAACCCGCGCGAATTCTCAGTCGGCGGCTTCAGCGTGATCTGTTCGATCGAGATCGCGGTGCCGGGATTGCGGTCGTAGAAGCCCTGCGCACGGGTCAGGTCGTAGGCCGCTTTGGTGATCGGCAGATAGCCGGTGTGCTGATGCCAGGCCGCCTGAACTTCCGGCTTCGACAGGTAAGCAAAGAACTTGGCGGCGCCCTTGTATTCCCCCGCCGTACGGCCCCGCAGTACCCACAGCGTGGCCCCGCCGATGATGGTGTTCTGCGGCGCTCCGGCGATGTCCGGCCAATACGGCAGCCGGCCGTAGCCGACGTCGAACTTGGCATTGGCCAGGATGTCGGCCCGCGTTGCGGACGAGCCGATGAAGATGCCGCAGTCGCCCTGCTGGAAGCGCGGTTCGGCCGCGGTGGCGCGGCCGCTATAGTCGAAGATCTTGGTCTTCTGCCAATCGGCAAGCTGCGCGATATGGCGGACCACCGCCGGGTTGTTGAACACCAATTCGGCATCGAGCCCGCCCAGCCCGTTCGACCGCGTCGCCAACGGCAGGTCGTGATAGGCGGCGAAATTCTCGATGTGCACCCAGGACGGCCACGAGGTGGTGAAGCCACAGGTCGCGCCGGCGTCAATCAGACGCTTCGCCATCGTCCCGACGTCCGGCCAGGTGGCCGGCGGCGCCTCGGGGTCGAGCCCGGCGCGCCGAAACAGCGCCTTGTTGTAGTACAGGATCGGCGTCGACGCGTTGAACGGGAACGACAACATGTTGCCGTCGAGATCGGTGTAGTACCCGGTCACGGCCGGCAGATAATCGGCCGGCGAGAACACTTCGCTCTCGTCGCGCATCAGCTCGTACACCGGATAGACCGCGCCCTTGGCCGCCATCATGGTGGCGGTGGCGATCTCGTTGACCTGCACGATCGTCGGCTGGCTGGAGGAGCGGAAAGCGAAGATCGCCGCAGTCACCGTCTGGGTGTAGTTGCCCTTGTAGGTCGGGACCACGCGGTAATCGGATTGCGACGCATTGAAATCCGCCGCCAGCTTCTCGAGCTGCCGGCCGAGCTCGCCGGACATCGCATGCCACCAGGCGATTTCCGTAGCGGCGCCGGCGGGGGCGATACCGGCAGTGGCGCAAACCAGCAAGGTGGCGGCGATTTGCGCGAGTCTTCCCAAAATTCCGGCCATCGCCTGATGCGCTCACTCCCGATAGCCATCGCCCAGGCTGATCTGCTAGCTTGGTGGGACTTCTCCGGTCCCTGCGACCGGCACCAACTGTATGGGATTGAACTTGCCGCTGTCCAGCCGAGCCGAGGTCCCTGACGGCAACACTGTGCGCGCCGCTGCAGAGGTCGACTGAGTTGGATCCGGTCGCCCAGCAGCCCGCTGATACCGAGCCACGGCCGGACCGGCGCGGCCGCACCGGGCTCGTCGGCATGGTGCGCGCGGTGCCAATCCGCTGGCGCATCCTGTCGATCGCGGCGCTGAACTCGCTCGTCGTGCTGGTGCTGGTGAGCCTGATCTGGAGCGGCACGCGGGTGCTGCGCACCGCCTGGGACGATGTCCGCCAGGTGCGGGAGTCCGACAAGATCCTGGCGCTCTTGGAAAGCGAGACCGGGCGGCTGCAGAACCTGATCCATCGCTACATCAATCAGCCGAGCCCCGATCTGTTTGCCGAAATCCTGCTGCTGCGCGAAGCGGTGCTGGGCACGCTGACCAACCGCGCCTCCACCGATCCGATGCTGTCGGGCTCGGTCGAGGAGCTGGAGCGCGCCCCCGAACGCTTCCTCGGCGGCTTCGGCGACCTGCGGGCGCTGCAGACCACCATCAAGTCCACCTACGAGAACCAGGTGCAGGCGCCGGCCCGCGATAGCGCGGCGCTGTTTGCGGTGATCGGCGGCGCCACCGGCCAGCGCGACGCGCTGATCCTGCCGCCGCTCGGCCGCGCCCGCGAGGCTTTCACCGCGATGCTGGTGGCGGCCAACTCCTACTATCTGTCGCTGTCACAGCAGGCTGCCGAAGAGGCGCAGCAGAACACCGAGACCATCGAGCGCACCATTCCGGTGATGAGCAATCTCGCCGACAACGATCTGCAGAAGATGGCGCTGGAAAAGCTGAAGCTGCGCACCGCGGCGCTGCGCGACGGCCTGCAGGAACTGACCGACCAGCTCGCCAAGCGCAGCGATCTCTTGCGCAACTCGATCGACGCCAGCCAGGCCGCCACCATCGCGGCGATCGACGCGCTGTCGGTGAAGATGCGCCAGCGCGAGCAGAAGGCGCAGGAGACGTTCGACCGCACCCTCC
>NZ_QTKI01000208.1:0-8331 GCF_010820945.1 Rhodopseudomonas sp. BR0C11 | reverse complement strand
GCGGCCGCTGCGTCTGGCTGGAGCGCAGCGAAGTGCCGCTCGACGTGATCCGCGAGGGTGAGGCGTTCGTCGTGCGCTTCGCCAATGCCGACGGTTCGCTCGGTCAGCCGCACCAGTTGCTGTCGTCCTGGATGCCGGGTGATCCGGTGTGGGAAGGCACCATCGACGGCCATCCGGTCGCGGTGCAGGTCCGCGCGATCCCGAACGGCTTCAAGCTGGCGCATCACGGCTACGAAGTATCGGTCAACGTCTTCACCGAGCGTGAAGCCGCGGCCGCGCGCTGGATGAAGGAAGCCGACAAGGCCGACACCGGCAAGAAGGTGCTGTGCCCGATGCCGGGCCTGATCGTGTCGATCGCGGTGACCGAAGGCCAGGAGGTCAAGGCCGGCGAAACGCTGGCGGTGGTCGAGGCGATGAAGATGCAGAACGTGCTGCGCGCCGAACGCGACGGCACCGTCAAGAAGATCCACGCCGCGGCCGGAGCGACGCTCGCGGTCGATGCGCTGATCCTCGAGTTCGCGTAAGCCCGCCGTGGCCTGGCGCGACCGCCGCAGCGCATTGCGGGCAATCCTCACCGGATCCGCCTGCGTGCGCCCGGCGTCGGTGTACGATGCCATCTCGATCCGGATCGCCGACGACCTCGGCTTTCCGTTCGGGATGTTCGGCGGCTCGGTGGCCTCGCTAGCGATCCTCGGCGATCCCGACATCGCGCTGATCACGTTGACCGAGCTTGCCGAGCAGGTACGGCGCATGACACGCGCCGCCGCGTTGCCGGTGGTGGTCGATGCCGACCACGGCTACGGCAATGCGCTCAACGTTCGCCGCACCGTCGAAGAACTCGAAGCGGCGGGCGCCGCCGGTCTCACCATCGAAGACACGCTGCTGCCGCAGGCTTACGGCGAAGCCAAGCCGCAGCTGGTGTCGCGCGAGGAGGGGCTCGGCAAGATCAAGGCCGCGCTCGATGCGCGGCGCGATCCCAACTTGGTTGTTTTCGGCCGCACCGGCGCCTGCTCGATCACGTCGCTCGATGATGCGATCGAACGCGCGCTGGCCTATGAGGCTGCTGGCGTCGATGCGTTGTTCTTCACCGGCGTGAAGACCCGCGCGCAGCTCGAAGCGATCAGCGCCGTGACCACGCTGCCGCTCGCGCTCGGCAGTCCGCCGGCCGAACTCGGCGACTTCGATCATCTTGCGGGCAGGCGCGTCCGTATCGCGGTGCAGGGCCATGCGCCGATCGCCGCTGCGACCGAGGCCGTGTTCAAAACGTTGTCGGCGATCAAAGCCGGCGCGACGCCGAAGCAGTTGACCGGGCTCGCCGGCGCCGACCTGATGGACAAGGTGACGCGCGCCGACGTCGTCACCGATCGGGGCGAACACTTCCTCGGTGTGAAGCGCTGATGAGCGAGATCATCCGGCAGGTGACGATCCGCGGCCGGGTGCAGGGCGTCGGCTATCGGGCCTGGCTCGCTCACACCGCCGAGGCGATGGGTCTGCAAGGGTGGGTCCGCAATCGCCGCGACGGCAGCGTCGAAGCCACTCTGGCCGGTGGCGACCACGTCGTCAGCGAGATGATCGCGCGATGCCAGCACGGCCCATCGGCGGCGCGGGTCGAAGCGGTGGTGGCAGAGACCGCACAGCCTGACGTCCTGAACCTGCGTCAGCCGGGCGAGCGCTTTTCGATCCTGTCGACCCTATGAGACTGGCGCGACGCTGGCTTAGCCTGCGATCTGCCGGAACGTTGCCGCCAAGGTCCTGAGCGCCGCGCGGCGGCTCGCATCGCTGACGCGGGAGTGCAGCACGACCGGCGACGCAGGCAGGCGTGGCAGCTTCAGTTTGGCACCGACATCGACGAGTCCGGGCGGCGCGATGCGTTTGGCCAGCGGTGCGACGGCGAGGCCGGCGAGCGCAGCGGCGACCACCGCACTGACGCCGCCGCCGACGAACACTTCGGTCCATGGCACCCTGGCCTTGTCGAGCGCCCGCACCGCGGTTGCCCGTACACCGCACGGCGCAGCGAGCGAGGCCAGCGGAACGGGCGCGCCGTGGACGAGATCGAAATCGGGCGCTGCGAACCAGCCGAATTCATCGCGCAGCAAGGTCTCCCCGCCGCGTCGCCCCGCGCTTTCGCGAATGCAGATCGCATCCAGCTCCGCGCGATCGAACGCGTCGACTAAGTCGCGCGAAAACCCGATGCTGACTTCGATCCGCAGGTCGGAGCGCCCTCGGCCAAGCCGCGCCAGCAGCGGCACCAAATCCGGCCCGGCGACGTGGTCGCTGATACCAAGCCGGAGTGACTGAACGATCACGCGCTCGCTGGCAACTGCGCGATCATTGTTGTCGATCAGCGCGCGGGCCCGATCCAGAAACGCCGAGCCTTCTGCGGTCAGCCCGACCGAGCGCGGCGAGCGCTCCAGCAGTCGCCGTTCGAGCAGTGCCTCCAAGCGCTGCAGCCGCATGCTGATTGCCGCCTGGGTGGTGCCGAGCGCTTCGGCGGCCCGCGTAAAGCTGCGCAGGTCGGCGACGTGGACGAAGGCGCGTACCGCGGCGATGTCGAGGTCGATCATCTCATCATCATAAATCGTTATGATTGAAACGCATATTAATACGGTAGCGTGATCTATGGGCGAGGTCTAGCTTCTGCGGCATCGAACACTTGTTGAGAGGAGCTACCGATGCCGCTGATCACCGTGCACTATTCGACGCCGCGCCCGACCTCGGACCTGAAGCCGCGGATCGCCGCCGCGGCCAGCGATCTCGCCGCCACCATCCTGCACAAGGATCCTAAGGTGACGGCGGTGATCATCGAGCAAGTCGATCCGGACGACTGGTTCGCGGCCGGTGCCTCGCTGGCGGATCAGAACCTCGCCAGCTTCTGGCTCGACATCCGGATCGTCGACAGCAGCAACACTAAGGACGAGAAAGCGGAGTTCATTGCTGCGACCTACGCCCGCATGGGCGAGTTGCTCGGACCGCTGCATTCGGAGAGCTATGTCCACGTCAACGGCGTGCGGGCCGACGGCTATGGCTTCGGTGGTCTGACCCAGGAGCAGCGCTATATCGCGCGCAAGCTCGCAGCCGCACCGCGATCTGCAGCCGTGGCGTAAACGCGCGCAAGCGCGGTGGCGGTTAGTTCCGCCGCCGCGTGGCAGTGAACGGCGCCGGCCGGCCATCCGTGCTCGTCGGGCTAATGCGCTCCATCATGGTGCCGGCGCGGGAGGCGCTGTAGCTGAGCAGCCATTGCTCGAACGCAGCCGGCGCCAGTGCAGGCGCATACAGAAAGCCCTGCGCGACGTCGCAGCCGAGCTCGCTGAGGAGCTGGAACTGAGCGGTGGTCTCGACGCCTTCGGCGACGACGCTGAGGGCGAGGCTCTGGCCGACCCGCACCACGGTGGTGACGACCGCGAGGGCGGTGGGGCTGGTCTCAAGTTCGCCCATGAAGCCGCGATCGATCTTGAGCTCGCGGATCGGCAATTGCGCCAGCCGGTTGAGATTGGAATAGCCGGTGCCGAAATCGTCGAGCGACAGGCCGACGCCGATCCGGCGCAGTGCTATCATCGTCTCGTGCGCGGTCGAACGGTTGTCCTGGGCGACGCCTTCGGTGACCTCGAGCATCAGCGCTTCTGGCGGCAGGTGACAGGTCGCGAGCGTGTCGGCGACCAGTGTCGGCAGCGCGGGATTTTCGAAGTTGATCGGCGACAGGTTGACGGCGACACTCGGCACCTCGAGCCCCTGGTCGCGCCATGCCCGCATCTGCCGGCATGCCTCGCGGATTGACCAGCACGCGATCTGGTCGATCAGGCCGCACTCTTCGGCGAGTGGAATGAATTTTGTCGGCGATACCGGACCGAGCGCCGGATCGTTCCAGCGCGCCATCGCTTCGACGCCGTGCAGCGCGCCGTCGCTGGTGCGGATCTGCGGCTGGTAATGCAATTCGAGGCGGCTGTTTGCCAGCGCCGAGCGCAGCGCGGCCGCATAGGCCATCCGCTGCTCCGCCGCGCCGTGCATGTCGCAATTGAACAGCCGGTAGGTTGATCGGCCCGAGCGCTTGGCGCGATACATCGCGGTGTCGGCTTGGTTGATCAGCGTGTCGAGGTCGGTGGCGTTGTCGGGATACAGGCTGATGCCGATGCTGGCGGACATCGGCACCTGGCTGTTGCACAGCGCGAACGGCACCATCAGCGCCTCGCTGATCCGCGCGACTACCGGTTCGATCTCGGCCGGCTCCCGGTTCGGCAGCACAACGACGAATTCGTCACCGCCGAGCCGTCCGACCACGTCGCCCGGCTGGACTTGGTCGCGGAGCCTTCGGGCGAACTCGACCAGGAATTCGTCGCCCGCGGCATGGCCCAGCGTGTCGTTGATGTCCTTGAAATTGTCGACGTCGAGAAACGCCAGCGCGACGGTGCGGCCCTGCGGGCAGGCCGCGGTCGCTTCGCCGATCAAATCCCGTAGTCGCGCGCGGTTGGGCAGGCCGGTCAGCATGTCGAAATAGGCAAGGCGCGCGATCTGGGCCCGCGACTCCATGCGCTCGATCGCGAGCGCGCCGAGATGCAGACAGGCATCGACGATGCGGTGATGCCAATGGCTCGGCGGCCGGCAGGCACGGAAATAGAACGCGAAGGTGCCGATCACACGGCCGTCCTTGGCCTTGATCGGCGACGACCAGCAGGCGCGCAGCCCGATTTCCAACAGCCGCTTCTTGAACGGCTCCCAGCGCGGATCGGTGTCGATGTCGAGCGCCAGCACCGGTTCGCCGTAATACGCCGCGGTGCCACACGCGCCGACCTGCGGGCCGATCGAGACGCCGTCGAGCGCGCGCGAGTAATCATCGGGCAGGCTCGGGCCGCCGAGCGGGTGCAACAGCCCCTGGGCGTCGACGTGCAGGATGGTGGAGACCACATCCGGCGCGATCTTCTCGACGAAACGGCACATCCGGTCGGCGACGTCGGTGATCGGAATCTCGTCCGCGAGTGCACTCAGCGTCAGCTGCTGCAGCATACGCAATTGCCGGGTTTCCGAGATGTCGGTCAGCAGTGCGAAGACCTGCGTGATCCTGCCTTGCGGATTGCGCAGCGCTTTCACGTCGGCCGAGATCCAGATCTCGTCACCATTGTGATCGTAAACCAGGATCTCTTCTTCGCCCCCCTCGGTATCGGCGATCCATCGTTTCAGGCTGGCGATCGTCCGGCGATTGGTGTGGTTGCCGGCGAGGAGATCGATGACATTGCGGCCTTTGACATCCGTGGCGCCGTAGCCGAACAGGCTGGTGAACGCGGCGTTGGTGTAGAGCAGCCTCAGATCGGCATCTGTAACCAGCACCGCACGGGTGGTGCGGTCAGCGATCGAGGTGAGTAGTTCGATGCCTTTGCGGCGCTCCATCTCGGGCGTGATATCGCGCGCGGTGACGAGAGTGTAGTTGTGGCCGTACGTGCTGATCGTCGATTGCGTGAGCTCGGCGCTAATGACTTGGCCGTCCGGTCGTGGGATTTCGAGAATGGCGACGCCGTTCGATGTAGCGTGCGGGAAGAAGACACCGGAAGTTGGCTTCGAGGTCGTTCCGGCGAGGCCGATGACCTCGGCGTGACGTCCGACGATGTCCGTGCGACAGATCCCCCAGATCCGTTCTGCGGCTCGGTTGAACAGACAGACATTGCCAGCATCGTCGATCACGATGGCAGCATCGCGCGTCTGGTCGAGTGCGGCGCGCCACAGCGACTGATTATCGGGAGAACTGGTGGGGCGTTGGATCATTCTTCAAACGAGGTACTAGGACAACTACGAGGGTGGCGCGGCCGCGGCTAATGAGACCGTCGCTGATCTATCCTTGCTAACGTGACGAAAGCGTTGTCAGTGCCGCGCGGCGGGAACCGAGCGGTTTCATCCTTACAATTCCGTTGCTGGAGTCTGTGACTCGACGCGACGGCCGCTGGTGTATCGAGCTTTACGGCCGATTGTGACTGTCGCGGTTCCGACGAGTCATCCCTTCATGCGCGCGGATCGATGCCGGCGGAGGAGGTCAGGCGGTCTCGGTTGTTGTCGAGCGGGTTTCGCCGAAGATGGTCTCGAACGCCGCGCGGAGAGCAATATCCACGTCCGTCATCACCACGGGCAGACCGAGGTCGACAAGGCTGGTGACGCCATAGCGCGGATCGCTGATGCCGCAGGGGACGATCGCCTTGAAGTGCGACAGGTCGGGTTCGACGTTGATGGCGATGCCGTGCAGCGACACCCAGCGTTTCAGCCGGACGCCGATCGCCGCGATCTTGTCCTCGTAACCGTCGCCCTTGTCGGGACGGCGGACCCAGACGCCGACCCTATCCTCGCGACGCTCGCCGCGGATGTTGAAGGCGTCGAGGGTGGCGATGATCCATTGTTCGAGCGCAGCCACATAGGCGCGCACGTCCGGGCGCCGGCGCTTCAGGTCGAGCATCACATAGGCCACGCGCTGGCCGGGGCCATGATAGGTGAGCTGGCCGCCGCGGCCGGTGGTGAACAGCGGGAATCGCTCCTCCAGCAGGTCGGTGGCATGGCCGCTGGTGCCTGCGGTGTAGAGCGGCGGGTGCTCCAGCAGCCAGACCAGCTCGGGTGCGTCGCCCGCCGCGATCGCCGCGGCCCGTGCCTCCATGGTCGCCACCGCCTCCGGATAGTCGACCGGCGAATCGGAAATCCGCCATTCCACCGCCGGCGAGCCATCGGCGGGCTTTAGAGCGGTCCAATCCAGCGTCTGGCGGGGGGAAGTGGGGGCGTTAATCATTGGATAACCATAACGTGGTGTCGTCGACCACGTCTTCGTTCCTCAGGCAAGTCAGTCCGGGTTCCAGTGCCGACACTCGATAAAGTTTCCGTCGATCTGATGGTGGTTCTCGGGACCACCTCAATGCCGATCCACCAAGTGCTGCGGCTGAGCCGCGGCGCCATCATCGAACTGGACGCCACCGAAGCCGACGAGGTCAAGATCCTCGCCAACAACATGCCGATCGCTTCCGGCATGGTTTTGGTCGATCGCAACCGAATTGCGGTCGAGGTCAAACAGATGTTGCCGCGATCCCCAGATCGACGGTGATCTGGCCTTGTGGCCTCATCATTGTTTTGTTAAATGGGCGCCGTCGATCCGGTCGGCGATGCCCGAAACCGGTCCCAAGCGCTCGTGGCGGAATTGGTAGACGCGCTGCCTTGAGGTGGCAGTGAGTAAAATCGTGGGGGTTCGAGTCCCTCCGAGCGCACCACTTCCGCGCCGCTGTGCAGATCGGCGCACCCCTCCAAACAACCTGACGACCTGGTCTCGCGCATAAGAACTGCGAGAACGTTGGCATTCGGATGCCGAAGCCCGATCGTCAGAACAGGCGGGGATCGAGGGTGAACGGCTCGATGTCTGCGATTCTGATCCGGTCGGCGTCAGGATGTCGGTGGTTGATCAGAACGTTCAGATCCGGTGATCCGTCGATCGGGACTATCGCGGATGGCACTCGCAGCAGCGGGGCCGAGAGCGAGGAGTGCCACGCATTACCGCGCTGCTGCGTCCAGCTTTCTCGACGTTGCCAATCGGTCGGCAGGGCGGAAAGTGGCACGTCGTCGACGGCCAAGTCGTCCGGTGCTTCGTAGCGCACCATCATCAGCTCAGGCAGCAGCAGCGGGTCTTCGACGTGCACCAGCTTCTCCAGCACACAGAGAGCGGGCGATGTCGCGCAGTAGGTGACGGGCCGGCCCACGGTGTTCCAACGGCCGTCGAAGAGCAGTCCATAACCACCGTCGAAAGCCCGAGCATGACGGGCGAGAGACAGTCGCCACAGGCGCATCAGGCGGCTGCGCCCCAAGCGATCTTGCCGAGCACCATCTCGATCAGCCTGGCGCCAGCCTCGGTTTGCGCGACGGTGAGGGGTGTTTCGCCGTTCAGCTCAGCCAGAGGGCGGCGAAGCCAGAGGCTGGCCTTGTCCACGCCGAAGGTGTCCTCGGCGAGGCTCTGAATGCGCAGCAGGCGGACAGCCCGATCGGATTCGTCGATCGTGAGCGGCTGATTGCGCTCGGCGCGGTGTCGGCGGGTCCGCTGCGGGATGACGAACTGCTCGATTTCCTTATCGCTCAGCCCGGCGCGGCTCAATCCCTGGAGGGCGGCGAGGGGGAGCCGGTTGCGGACCACCATGGCCAGGTCTGCCTGGGACCGAACCGTTGCACCGAGTACCGGCTTGCCGCCGAGCTTATCCGCGACCGTTTCAATGATGGACATCGTCTGCCCCACCTATAGCGTCGGCAATATGCCATCAATTTAATGGCATATTGCCGGACGGCAAGGGCTGGGTGCGGTAACCGGATCAGTGATTGAGCGGGCGAGGG
>NZ_QTKI01000207.1:0-8343 GCF_010820945.1 Rhodopseudomonas sp. BR0C11 | reverse complement strand
TCGGCGAGCGGAATTCGCCGCCGGCGCCGAATGCCAGTGCGCTCGGCATCATGCCGGCCACCATCGCGATCGTGGTCATCACGATCGGGCGGGCGCGCTTCTGGCCGGCGTCGATGATCGCGGCGTCGCGGCTCTTGCCCTCGCGCATCGCCTCCATGGCGAATTCGATCAGCATGATGGCGTTCTTGGTGACGATGCCCATCAGCATCAGGATGCCGATCCACACCGGTGTGGTGAGCTGTTTGCCGGTCAGCAGCAGCGCCCCGATCGCGCCGCCGATCGACAGCGGCAGCGAGAACAGGATGGTGATCGGCTGCAGGAAGGTGCCGAACAGCAGCACCAGCACCGCATAGACCATCATCAGGCCGCCGCTGATCGCCGTGGCAAAGCCGTCCGACAGTTCGGCGAGGTTCTCGGCATCGCCCGAGGGGCTGACTTTGACGCCCTTCGGCAGCGACTTCATCACCGGCAGCTCGTTGATCTGCTTGGTAGCGTCGCCGAGTGCCGAATTGCCGACCAGGTCGGCCGCGACGGTCGCCTGGCGCAGCCGGTCATAGCGGTTGATGCTGGTTGGGCCCTGATCGAACTTGACGTCGGCGACGACCGACAGCGGCACCGCGCCGCGGCCGCCATAGATCGGCACCTGAAGCTGTTCGAGCGTGGCGAGCTCGCCGCGCGCCGAATCCTCGAGCTGCACCCGGATCGGCACCAGCCGGTCGCCGGCGTCGAACTTGGCGAGCGCCGGGCCGACGTCGCCGATGGTCGCAACCCGGATGGTCTCGGACAGGCTCTCGGTCGAGACGCCGAGCCGGGCGGCGAGATCGGCGCGGGGGCGGATCCGCAGTTCGGGCCGGTCGAGCGCCGTCTCCGAGATCACGTTGGAGATCAGCGGAATCCGCTTCATCTGCGACGCGAGTTCCTGGGCGACGTTGTTGACCACGGCGCTGTCGTCGCCCGTCACCACCAGCGAGATCGCGCGCAGGCCGTTCTCGTCGAGGAACCAGTAGCGGATGTCCGGCACCTGATCGAGCTGCCTGCTGATCGCATGTTCGAGGTCGCGCTGGGTGATCGAGCGGTCGTGCTTCGGCGTGTAGTTGATGATCAGCGAGGCGCGGCGGACTTCCTGGATGCCGGGCGGCACCCGGCCGCCGTCGACGAATACGCTCTTCACCTCGGGCCGCTCGCGCAGCAGCTTGACGATCGCCTCGGTGGTCTTCTCGGTGGTGCCGATCTGGGTGCCGGGCGGCAGCTGCATCGCCAGCACCGAGCGTGCGGTGTCCTGCGCCGGCAGGAAGCCCTGCGGCAGCAGCACGATGCTCCAGATCGAAGCGGCGAAGATGCCGAGCCCGATCAGCACCGTGATGTAATAATGCTGCACCGACCAGGTGACGACGCGCGTATAGGCGCGCAGCACACGGCCCGGCGGTTTCTCGACGTGCGGATGATCTTTCAGGAAGTACGCCGCCAGCACCGGCGTGACGAACCGCGCCGCCAGCAGCGAGAAGAACACCTGCACCGAGACGGTGATGCCGAACTGCTTGAAGAACTGTCCGGCGATGCCCGACATGAAGCTGGCCGGCGCGAAGATCGCGATGATGGTCAGCGAGATCGCGATCACCGCGAGGCCGATCTCGTCGGCGGCCTCGATCGCCGCCTGATACGGCGACTTGCCCATCCGCATGTGGCGGACGATGTTCTCGATCTCGACGATGGCGTCGTCGACCAGGATGCCGGTCGACAGCGTAATCGCAAGGAAGCTGACGAGGTTCAGTGAGAACCCCAGCATGTCCATGGCCCAGAACGCCGGGAAGATCGACAGCGGCAGCGAGATCGCGGCGATCACGGTGGCGCGGAAGTCGCGCAGGAAGAGGAACACCACGATCACGGCGAGGATCGCGCCCTCGAACAACGTTGAGATCGCCGCCTCGTAATTGCCTTTGGTGTAGTCGACCGAGGTGTCGATCAGCTTCAGCTCGACGTCGGGATATTGCGCCTTCAGCGCATCGATCCGCTTCTGCACCGCCTCGGCGACCACGACGTCGCTGGCGCCCTTGGAGCGCTTGATGCCGAGCGCGACCACCGGCTCGCCGTTGAAGCGTGCGAAGGTGTGGCGCGACGCGATGGTGTCGGTAACGGTGCCGAGATCGTCGAGCCGCACCTCGCCGCCGGCATTCAGGCTGATCATGGCGCCGGCGAGATCGTTGAGTGTCCGGGCGCCGGCGAGGGTGCGGATCGCCTGATCGTTGTTGCCGATCTCGGCGCGGCCGCCGGCGAGATCGACATTGGTGCCGCGCAGCCGGCGCGACACGTCGAGTGCGGTCAGCCCTGCGGCTTTCAGCCGGTCGGGATCGAGCGACACCAGGATCTCGCGCTCGACGCCGCCGATGCGCTCGACCTGGGCGACGCCGCGCACGCCCTGCAGTGCGCGTTTGACGACGTCGTCGACGAACCAGGACAGTTGCTCCGGCGTCTTGCCGGGCGAAATCGCCGCGTAGGTGACGATCGGCAGGCCGATCACGTCGACGCGCTGGATCAGCGGCTCGTTGATGTTCTGCGGCAAGTTGGCGCGGACGCGCGTCACCGCGTCTTTGACGTCGTTGAGCGCGCGGTCGGTGTTGGTTTCCAGCGCGAACTGGATCGTCGTGACCGACAGGCCGTCGGTGATCGACGAGGCGATATGGCGGACGCCTTCGACGCCGGAAACGCCGTCCTCGATGGTCTTGGTGACCTGCGCTTCCAGCTCGGCCGGCGCCGCGCCGAACTGCGACACCGCAACCGAAATCACCGGGATGTCGGCGCTCGGCAGCCGCGTCACGGCGAGCTTGGTGAAGCTGATCCAGCCCAGCGCCAGCAGGATGATCGAGAACACGATCGAGGGCAGCGGATGCCGGATCGACCAGGAGGAAACGTTGAGGCCCATCAGCGCGCTTTCGATCGCTCGGAATCGTCGGTGAAGATCGGCTTGATGCGGTCGCCGTCGTGCAGCGAGGTGCCGGCGTCGGCCACCACGATCTCGCCTTCGCGGACCCCGTCGATGATCTCGATCGCATGATCGGAGGTGAGGCCGACCTTGACCGCGCGGGTTTCGACGACGTTGTCCTTCACCACCTGTACGGTGGCGTGGTCGATCGCCGAGCGCGGGATCGCGACGCCGCAGCTTCGCCGCGCATCGATGGTGACGCGCACGAACATGCCGACCTTGAGGGCAGGCGAGGCGGCGAGCGCAATCCGCACCTGGCCGAATTGAGTCTTGCGGTCGATCTGCGGCGCGGCGAGCCGCACCGTGCCGGTGAGTTCAGTGCCGTCTTCACGGCTGATCCGCGCGGTGGCACCGGGGCCAACTTTGAGGGCGTGAATGCTCGGCACTTCAGCATCGATTTCGAGGTCGTTGCCGACCGCGATCCGCAGCATCGGTCCTGCGAGCGGCGAAGCGGGGGCGCCGGCGATCGTCCGCACCTCGGTGATCAGGCCTGCGGCCGGCGCCTTCAGCGTCCTGTTGCCGCCGGTGCCGGTCACTCGAACGACATCCTGATTGTCGGTCACGACATCGCCTTCGCGCACCAGCACGTCGGTGACGCGGCCGTCGCTATCGGCGATCACCACCGCTTCCTTGCGCGGCACCACGAAGCCGGTGACCCGAACCTTGTCGGAGAAGCAGGCGCTGGTCGCCTTGGCGACGACGACCTGCACACCGTCATTGCCGGCAGGCGGATCCGCACGAGCTATCGTGATCAGGCCACAGAGCAGGCCGGCAGCGATCGCAGCGCGTGCCGGCGACAGGTTCGGGCGGATCCACGCATTGATCATCTTGGTACTCGGCGAACTTTCGACTGGCCTGGCGTTAGTCCGGTTTCGCGCGCGGACGCGCCGGGCCCTCTATACACCGACCAATAGTGACAAAACAGCGAAGGCGTCCCGCGGCAGCGGAACGCCTTGAGGCGAGGCCGGTATCAGCTGGAACGCTGCTCATTTGGCCGCGGCGCTCTGGTCCGACATGTTGACCACCTGCACCCGGCGATTGACGCCGCTGTCGGGATGCGCCGGATCTTTCAGCCGGCTCTCGCCGTAACCGACGGTGACCAGGTCGGCGCCCGTGATGCCGTACTTCTCGACCAGCACCCGCTTGATGGTATCGGCGCGACGTTCCGATAGGTCCTGATTGAACGTGTCACTGCCGACGCTGTCGGTATGGCCGGCGACCACGAAGGTTGCGCCCTTCAGATCGGCGCTGGACAGCGCCTTGCCGAGCGCTTCGACTGCCGGCGCCGCCTGGCGGCTGATCGTCGCGGAGTTGTAGTCGAAGGTGATTTCGAGATCGATGTTCGGCTTGTCCTTCGTGATCTCGGCGATCTGGGTCCGTTCGGCGGACGACAGCGATCGCGTCGGCCGGTTGCGCAGGCCGTCGACAAACTTGATCTGAGCTGGGTCGGCGGTCGCGGCAGCCGGCTGTGCGGCCGACAGGCTGCGGGTCAGCGGCTTGTTCGGCGTCAGCGCCCGCACGATCTGGTCCGACGTCACCTCTCCGGCCGATGCGGCGGCGAACGGGAGAGCTGCACCGAGACCGAGCATGAAAGCGCCGAGCGGGGCGCGGTGTCGGGCTGCAGTCTTCCTGGTCATCGTTCGGTCTCCTGCGATTGGCGGGCGTTCGCTGGCGGAGGATCTGGATCGCGTCGTTCCTGATCGTCGCGCCATCGCGGCGGCAGGTTCAATGCCGCGGGGCGGTGAAACGGAACTGTCACGCCTACTTCACGCCGTAGCCGGCGAACTCCTTGCCGATATTGGGATCGAGCTTTTTGGCGGTGGTCAGGTCGATTTCGCCTTCCGAGGTGAGCCCGATCCGCTTGCGCGCCAGCCCGCGGCCGTACAGCGACGAGGTCAGCCGTGGATTGACCTTGAGCGCGGCATCGAAGTCGGCGATCGCGGCCTTGTCGCGGCCACTCTTCAGATGCAACAGCCCGCGGCTATCCAGCGCATCAACGAAGTTCGGACGCAGCAGCAGCGCCTGGTCGCAGTCGGCGAGCGCGGGCTCGAGTTCGCCGATCACGGTCCGCGCCCAGCAGCGGTTGTTGTAGGCTTCGACGTCCTTGCCGTTCAGCCGGATCGCTTCGTCGAAGTCTTTGATGGCGGTCCGGTACGCGCCCTTGCTGGCATAGACCTGACCGCGCCGGTAATACGCATTGCCGTCGGACGGCTTGTCCGCAATCTGCGCGGTCAGCGATTTCACCGTCGGATCGCTGGCCAGCGCCAGCACCAGTTTGTCGTCGTCACCGCCGCTGCTGGCTGGCTTTGCTTCCGCGGCCTGCGGGGGCTTGGCCTCCGGTGGTGCTAGTGCCGGCTTAGCGGCTTCCACTGGCGCAGTGGCGGCCGCCGGTTTCTCTGCAGTCGGTTTGTCTGCCGTCGCGGCGCCGGGGACGAAGACGAAATCGTCAGCCAGTGAGGACGAGATCCACGGCACCTGCTCGCCGCGCGAGGCCCGGGTGACGGCGGTTCGGGTGCGATTGAACGCCTCCTCGGCGGAGAGCCCCGGCGCGCGGACTTCCTCGCGCAGTGCGCTGACGAACGGGCTGTGCGCACTGTCATTGTCGGTGACGACCGCGCTCAGTGCGGCGGCGTACATCACCAGCGATCCGCTCGGAGCGATCACCGGAGCGAGGCCGGCGGAGAAACTGCGGAAACGGCGCTCGAACGGATTGCGGCGCGAGGCGTCGACCAGTGCAATTTTGACCGAAGCGCCGCGACTGTTCAGCTCATTGAGAACACTCTCGAGCGCGACGCCGTCCCGCCGCACGTCGGGCTCGGTCCAGATCTGTGCATCGACCGGGATCAGGTAGCTCTGCCGGCCCGACTGGATGCCGAAGCCACTGAAGAACACCAGCGCGGCTGCGCCCGGTTTTGTCCGCTGATACAGCCGGTCGAACGCGCGGCGCATCGCATCGCCGCTCAGGTCCTCGGCGAGTTCGGCATCGAAGCCGGCACGCTTCAGCTCGTCGGCGAATTCGCGGGCATCGCTGACCGCTTGGCTTAGCGGCTTGTCGGCGTCCGGATATTTACTGTTGCCGATCACCAGCCCGACCCGCGGCGCCGAACTATCTGCGGCGAAGCAACGTGGTGCCGCGACAATTGCGGCGACCATGAGCACGACCAAACCGAGGCGGATCTTCATGCGATGCGGGACCTGCAGAGGCGGGGCTGCGTGGACGAGGCGATTAACTCAGTCTTTGTGCACCGCATCTCACCCCGCCGTCGCTGCGCCTGTCAATCATCCCCGGTGGCGGCTCCGCTCGTCGTAGCAGCCCGGTATTTCCAGATCGCGACGCGTAGATCGGAAATGCTATCCGACCGACGCCGGCAGTTTTGTTGGCGCCGTCTCGGAATGGTCGTGGCTGGCCTGGATCAGGTTCAGATGCCGCTCGATCTTGCCGAGAGCGGTGGCCAATTGGTCGCGCTCCCGCGCGGACAGGCAGGACAGAATCTCCTGTTCCTTGCGTTTCAGCCGCGGCACCAGCTCGTGATACAGCGCGCGGCCTTTCTTGGTGAGCCGCAGCCGAAACTCGCGGCGATCGTCCTCGTTCTCGACGCGTTCGATCAGTTCGCGCTCCAACAGGCCGGTTACCGCACGGCTGATGGTCGATTTGTGGGTGCGTGTGCACTGCGCAATGAACTGCGCCGTGCAGGCATCGTTGCGGAAACCGAGCGTGGCGAGAATGCGCCAGCCGGGAATATCCAGCCCATAGCGCTGCTGATACTCTTCCGAGAGCGCAGCGCTGACTTCCGCGGCCAGCCGGTTGAGCTGAAACGGCACGAACGAGAACAAATCGAGCTTCGTCAAAAAAATCTCCGGGGCCGGGTTGCGCGGCGCGACGACTGCGGCTTAGATAGTTGCAAATGAAACTATCACGCAGGAGGACGCCTTGACCAGCGCTTTGCACGGGACGGGTCGGCAGGGCTGAGGCCGATGGCCCATCAGGAGCATTTTCAGTTCGGCTATCGCCGGCACCCGGATCAGGATCGTCAGGCCCCCGCGCGCCATCCGGTCGTGGTGGTTGGCGCCGGTCCGGTCGGACTATCGCTGGCGATTGATCTGGCGCAGCGCGGCCAAAACGTGGTGCTGCTGGACGATGCCGACCGGATCGGCGAAGGCTCGCGCGCGATCTGCTTCTCCAAGCGCGCGCTGGAAGTCTGGGACCGGCTCGGTGTCGGGTCGCAGATGGTCGAGAAGGGCGTGGTCTGGCAGGTCGGCAAGATCTTTCGCCGCGACGAGATGGTGTACCGATTCGACCTGCTGCCGGAGACCGGCCACAAGATGCCGGCCTTCATCAATCTGCAGCAATACTACGCCGAGGCATTCCTGGTCGGCCGCGTGCAACAACTTCCGGGAATCGATCTGCGCTGGCGCAACAAGGTGACGGCGCTTGCCCAGCACAATGATCACGTCGAACTGACGATCGAGACGCCGGATGGGCCGTATCGGCTTGCCGCCGACTATGTGATTGCCTGCGACGGTGCCCGCTCGAGCCTGCGCGGCATGGTCGGTGCCGAGTTCGCCGGCGAAGTTTTCGAAGATCAGTTCCTGATCGCCGACGTGAAGATGACGGCGGAGTTTCCGACCGAGCGCTGGTTCTGGTTCGATCCGCCGTTCCACTCCGGCCAGTCGGCATTGCTGCATCGCCAGCCCGACGACGTCTGGCGGATCGATCTGCAGATCGGGCCCGAGGCCGATGCCGCGGTTGAGCGGCAGCCGGAGCGGGTACGGCCGCGGATCGAGCGGATGCTCGGCCACGGCGATTTCAGCTTCGAGTGGATCTCGATCTACAAGTTCCAGTGTCGGCGGATGCAGCGTTTCCTGCACGAGCGCGTGATCTTCGCGGGCGACTCCGCCCATCAGGTGTCGCCGTTCGGCGCGCGCGGCGCGAACTCCGGTCTGGAGGACGGCGAGAACCTGGCCTGGAAGCTCGATCTGATATTGCGCGGGCAGGCGCCGGCCAGTCTGCTCGACAGCTACGATATCGAGCGCAGCCAGGCGGCCGACGACAACATCCGTCACTCCACCCGCTCGACTGATTTCATCGCGCCCCATTCCAAGCAGGAACGCCGGCTGCGCGATGCGGTACTGGCGCTGGCACACGATGTCGAATTCGCCAAGCGGATGGTCAATGCCGGGCGGCTATCGACGCCCTCGGTCTACGACTCGCCGCTCTCGACCCGCGACACCGATGTGTGGACCAGCGGGCCCGAGCCTGGAGCCGCGATGCGCGATGCGCCGTTGAAGACGGCGGACGGCGCGCCGATCTATCTGACCGAAGCTTTCATGCAGGCCGGAGGCGGCTTCGTGCTGCTGGAGCG
>NZ_QTKI01000206.1:0-8385 GCF_010820945.1 Rhodopseudomonas sp. BR0C11 | reverse complement strand
CCCCGCCGCAGCGCGCCCCCCTCTCCCGCTTGCGGGAGAGGGCTGGGGGGAGGGCGACACGAGCAGTGAATCTGCAAGTTAGTAGCCCGAATTACGCTGCACTCCATCCGGGCTACGCTCGCTAACTCAGCGTAAGGGGTGCGCTGGCGGCATGCCACCTTTAGACTATTGTTTGCGGTCAATTCATTCGCTGGCTGATTGTCCGATAATTCTAAAATTGAGGTGAATTGCGTAAGCGTTTCTGGTGGAGATGGTCATGTTCTCATTGTTTCCTTTTCCCGCTCGAATATTGCCGTTGAATGAATTTATCGCCAAGCACAGATTGATCGGCGAAGAGTTGAAGGCAGATCCTCTGATCGCTGATTTGCATCGAATGTACCATCTAATCGACGCCAAGTGCGGAGCTCTTCTCACTCACGTGTCGCTGATGATTGCAGCTGTGGGACTATTTTGCGGTAACAGCGCCTTGGATGGAGCTCTCCGCGCCGTTGTAGTTTGCTATCTATTGGTGGCTGTAGTTCTGCTTGGCTGCCTTGGCCTGTCGATGTACGAATCGCCGCCAGAGTGCACAGTAACAAGCGAGATGCTTGCGTCTTTTGAAAGGGAGAGGAGGCAAGAATTCTTTTCTCGGTCCTGCCGTCAGCGAGGGCTGATTTTCCTTGCTTGCCTGAGTTCTACTATACTCATTACAATCTTTGTGATCTTGGTCCTACTTATTGGCGATAACCGAGTGGCTCTGTAAGTCGGCTCGACTGCGAGGGATCCGCAACGGTTTGGGCCTTAGGCATCTCCGATACTTTTTAATGATCTGATCGGCCGCGTACAAAGCGCAATCGAAACGAACCGTCGCGGATTACGCCTTCGGCTAATCCGCCCTACGGGCTTGCCCTCAAAGGTGCCGAGGGAAAGCGCCTGACGTACCGGCCGACTGACTCGCATTAAGAACAAGAAACAGGCTACAAAACGCTTCCTTATTTGGAGGAAGCGAAATGGTTGATGTCTCCACTATCGCCGGTGCGCTCAGCGCGTTCAAGGCGGCCAACGACATCGCGCAAAGCATGATAGGTTTGCGCGATGCTGCGGCGTTTAATACGAAACTTATCGAATTCCAGTCCAAGATCATTGAAGCGAACAACAGCGCCTTCGCGGCTCAAGAGGAGCGCACGGCGCTTTTGAGCAAGATAGGTGAACTTGAAAGCGAGGTGACTTCCCTCAAAGCAGAACGCACTCGCCTTCAACGCTACAAACTGAAGGATTTCGGGGGAAACACGTTCGCTTATGAGCTTAAAGAATCTGAAGCCTCCGGCGAACCAATTCATCGCGCATGTCCCAATTGCTACGGCAAGGGCCATATCAGCATCCTTCAATTCTCTACGCATGAGTACGGGCAGGATCACTATAAGTGCCTCAACTGCTCGTCAGATTTTGTATTCGGGGTGTATGTCGCGCCGAACTATGGCCCGCCGACTAATTACGAAGATTTTTGACTTTTACTCTTCTTGGGCGCCGCCTGCTTTTTTGTCTTCTTTCCGATCTTCATTTCCTCGTGCAGCTTAGGCTTCAACCGCACGAGAGCGCCCATGAGTTTCTTGGTCTTTTCGATATCGTTATTGGAATTCGACATGCGGGATGACCTACAAGCAGCCAAGTCCTCGGTCGATTGGGCCGTATCCCAATTCCCAGACTTCCAGGCGCGACTTGATTCGTGGCTCAAAGCTAACGTTTACGTAACCATCAAAGAGATGCCAGACAATTCCCCGAACAATGTCGTTCTGGCTGTCGAAAAAGAGCCGTTCCCGCTCAAATTTCAAGTCGAAGCTGGGGCATACATCAACTGTATTCGAAGCAGCCTCGACATACTCGCCGCCACGCTCGCCCTTCGCCACTGCCCATCCCTTGTTGATGAATCCTACTTTCCAGTCACCAAGAGCGCGACGATCTTCGCATCCGGAGGATACAAGGGGCACAAACTCATAAAGGCCCTCCCCACCACCGAACGAACGATCATCGAATCGTTGAAGCCGTACCAAGGAGGGAACGAACTTCTTTACGCCCTCCATCAACTCGACATTGTGCGCAAGCATCAACGGCTTTTGACAACGGAGATCCACCCCGGTCGACTCGGCGTTATATCCTGGGGCATTGGACACTTTACGCCAGTGGCGACGGGCTGGATGCGCAGCGGAGATGACGAAGCCGTAATCGGCATACTCGCGAAGGCCGCACCTCATCCTAAAATTGATCTCACCATGCAGGTAAGCATCAACGAAACCGCATACTTCAAACGAAGGCCCGTTATTAGAGCGCTCAACGATTTCGCTGGCCTTGCGAATTCGATTATCGCGCTCTTCAACCACCCCTAGGGTATTCACATCCACCCCCCTCTGTGCGCCTTGCCCTATTTCAGGCGAGGGACAGCCGGCTCGCTCCAAACTAGGATAATAATCTTATTTCCCCAGTATATAAGACAAAAATCCTATTATGCGTATATTCCCATCTTCCTGTCTCGCTAACGAGGGGCGGCTCGCGATCGTCTTGAGGCGCGGTGCGGTGGACGCGGCAGCGGTGGGTCGGCGGCGGGGCCGCGAGGCAGGGAGTCCGCAGGGCTCGGCCTCGCGGCCTATGGAGCCGCAGGACGGAGCGCCTGCACGCCGCCCGGCCGCAGGAGACAAAAGGTCCGGACGTTCGCGTCCGCTCCGCTTAGTCCCGACGGTGACGAGCCTAAGCGTAACAATCGCCGCCGGGGAGAGCACGAAGCAAGCCGGAAGCCTCACAGCGTTCCGCGCGCCCTCGGTTCGGGCGCGGCGCGACGGGGCAGGCGCCCCGAAGCGCAAGGCCGATCGGCGCCCCGCGCCGTCCAAACAACAGTAGCTATGACGCATGTCCGGTGGGCACCGGGACGAGGAGAGCCGCCATGGCCGCGACCACCTGTCCTTCCAGTTCCGCTTCGGCCATAGTCGCCGCTCCACGATCCGAATCCGTAGAGCCTGCTTTGGCGCGACTTAAAGTTTGGGACATCATTCACGCCACGCGGCGGCTGCGGTCGCTGGGGCTGCTCGGCGATCTGGCGGCGGTGGCGGCAACCGGTGCGGCGCTGCTGCTGCGTATGGTGCTCGATCCGGTGCTGCCGCCGGGCTTTCCCTATTTGACCTTCTTTCCGGCCGTCGTTCTCACCGCGTTCTTCTTCGGGCTGCGGCCCGGCATCATCTGCGCGGTGCTGAGCGGGCTGGCGGCGTGGTACATCTTCATTCCGCCGTTCTTCAGCTTCGACCTGTCGCCGCCGACCACGATCGCGCTGGCGTTTTACGTGTTCATCGTCACGGTCGATATCTCGCTGATCCACATCATGCACCTGGCCGCCGCGCGGCTGCGCGCCGACGCCGAGGAGACCGCGCGGCTGTATGAGCAGCAGCGGACGATGTTTCAGGAGTTGCAGCACCGCGTCGCCAACAACATGCAGTTCGTCTCGGCGATGCTGCGGCTCTATGCCAAGCGCGCCGGCGACGATCCGGCCGCGATGCTGACCGCGCTCGACGACGCGCGGGTGCGGCTCGACGTGATGTCGCGGATTCACCGCCATCTGTACGACCCGGCCAACGTCACAAGGCCGGTCGGCGAGTTCTTCCAGGATCTGTGTGCCAATCTCGGCGACGCGGCAGGCGCCAGCGGCGTGCGCTTCACGGTCGAGATGCCGCCGGTGCAGTTCGATCTCACCAAGCTGACGCCGCTGTCGTTGATCGCCGTCGAGATCGTCACCAACGCGCTGAAGCACGCGTTTCCTGACGGCCGCGGCACCATCGCGCTACGGCTGGTGCAGGACGGCGAGCGCATCGTCTTCACCATCTCCGACGACGGCAAGGGCATGACGCCGGCCGAGGCCCCCGGCGCTGGTAACAGCCTCGGCCTCAAGATCATCCACAACCTCGCCGCCCAGATCGGCGGCCGCATCAGCTACGACGCCGGCCCGGGCACCACTGCCCGGATCGAATTCGACCGGGCGAGCTAGAGCCAAGCCGCCGCTTTGGCGCCGTTCAAACGATCGAGGCGACGGCGCATGTCTTGTCGAGACGCCGGTGGAGCTGCCTGATTGATTTTGCGGCGATCGATGATCGAGGCGAACGGCACTGAAGCGTGAATCATTAGTGAAGCATTCAGATCTGAATTGTATCTGGTGCATTCTGCGCAGCCGCGTCCGGCGGTCGCTCGGAGCGATGGCTTGTTTCGGCGGAGATGACACGAAGCCCGATGCGCGGTCTCTGGAATCAGATTGCCACCAGCCTCAAGACCCGGTTTCTGGTCGTCACCATCTGCGTATTCGGTCTGGTCGCCCTGCCGGCCTATGCCGCGTTCGAATTCCTCACCCGCAAGACCGCAGTCGCGCTCGGCACGTTGTTCGCCGAGAAGCAAGTGCTGTTCGACCGCTACCGCGGCCTCGAGGCGCTGACCCGGGAGGTTTCGCTGGCCGAGACGGTCGCCCGGTCGCCGGCGGTGCGGGCCTGGGCCCGCGACGAGGCCGACCCCGCCAAGACCAAGCTCGGGCTGGCCGAGCTCGAGCACTACCGGCTGTCGTTTCACGACAAGAGCTATTTCTTCGTCGTCGACAGGTCCGGCAATTACTACTTCAATAACGCCGAAAACGCCTACGACGGAAACCAGCTCCGCTATCAGGTCAAGCGCGACAATCCGCGCGACGGCTGGTATTTCAAGACGATCGCGGCCGGACAGCCGTGCCAGCTCAATGTCGACCGCGACGACCATCTCGCCGTCACCAAAGTGTGGATCAACTGCGTCATCGCCGAGCAGGGCCGGATTCTCGGCGTGATCGGCACCGGCGTCGACCTCACCGAATTCATCAGCGAGGTGGTGGCGCTGCCGCAGACCGGCGTCACCAGCATGTTCGTCGATCATGCCGGCGCCATCCAGGCGCATCGCGATCCGGCAATGGTCGATTTCCACAGCCTCACCAAGGACACCAAGACCAAGAAGACGATCTTCCAGCAGGTCGACAGTCCCGCCGACGCCGCCGAACTCGGCGCCATGATGCGGCGCGTCTCCGCCGGCGCCGTGGCGGTGGAATCGCGCTTCATGAACATCGGGGGGCGCGAGTTTCTGGTCGGAGTCGGCTATCTCGACCAGCTGGGCTGGTTCAACGTGACGCTGATGGACATCGACGCCATCATCGATCGCAGCTTGTTCACCCCGATCGCGTTGTTGCTGATCGTGATGATGACGGCGGCGGTCGCGCTCGTTACCATCCTGTTCCGCCGGGTCGTGCTCGATCGGCTCGCCACCGTCGAGGCGGCCGCGCGGCGGGTCGAAGACGGCGACTTCGACCATATCGTCGTCGACCAGGGCAGCGACGAGATCGGCCGGCTGTCGCGCACCTTGTCGGGCATGGCGCACGCCGTGCGCGACCACACCCGCCTTCTCGAGGATCTGGTCGACGAGCGGACCGAGAAGCTGCGGCGTCTCGCCAATATCGATCTGCTGACCGAGATTCCCAACCGCCGCGGCTTCACCCAGGTGTTCGAACAATGGCTGGCCGCCTCGCCCCTGGCGCCGCGGTCGGCCGGGCTGCTGCTGATCGATCTCGATGGCTTCAAGGACGTCAACGATGTGTTCGGCCATCTGGCCGGCGATCGGCTGTTGTGCGAAACCGCGCGGCGGCTCGCGCCGCTCCTCACCGAGCGGGACAGCTGCGGCCGCTGGGGCGGCGACGAGTTCGTCGTGCTGGTCGAGGATCGCGATGCGGACGCCCTGCGAGGGCTGTGCGCCCGGGTGGTCGCCGCGATGAACGCCGCGCCGATCCGCTCCGACGATGGGCAGGACATCGCGCTGACGGTGTCGATCGGCGCCTGCCGGGTGGTCTCGGGCGGCTCAATCGACGCCGCCTTTGCCGAGGCGGATGCGGCGCTTTACGCCGCCAAGCGCGCCGGCCGCAACCGCTTCGTGCTGTTCGACTCGAACGCCGGGTCAGCGCGCGACGCGGTGGCGACAGCGCAGGCTTGAGCCGGCGGGCGCCTCAGAGCCGACGGAAAAGCGCGCAGTGAAATCAAGCACTTTCGTCCAACCCGTCATGCCCGGCCTCGTCCCGGGCATCCACGCCTTGCAGCGAACGCAGCAAGACAGGCGTGGATGGCCGGGACAAGCCCGGCCATGACGAAACTCATCGGCAATTGAACGGCTCATCGGAGCCTTTCAATGAGCTGCCCGCCTTTCCGGTCAGGCTCTCAACAAGACGCCCGCGCCTTGGCTTGCTACTTGCCCTCGACGAATGCCCGGAAGCGGTCGGCCCAGGCCGGGTGCCAGCGTGACAGCGCGGGGCGGTTGTCGATGATGTCGCCGGCGGCCCAGGCGATGCGGCGTTCGTCGAGGCTGCGGGGGACGTCGTTGTCCGGGCACAGGATGTAGAAGTCACCGTCGTCGAGCCGCGCCAGCATGAAGTCGACGGTCTGCTCGGCGGTCCAGGCGCCGGCCGGCTTCTCGCTGCGGCCGCGCGCCGTCAGCGCGGTGAAGACGAAGCCGGGGATCAGCAGATGCGCCGTCACCGCGCAGCCCTCGGTGGTGCGCAGCTCGTGCGCCAGCGCTTCGGTGTAGGCTTTCACGCCGGCCTTGGAGACGTTGTAGGCCGGGTTGCCCGGTGGCGTGGTGATGCCCTGCTTGGAGCCGGTGTTGATGATCAGCCCCGGCCGGCCGCGGGCGATCATGTCCGGCGCGAAGATCTGCGAGCCGTGGATCACGCCCCACAGATTGACGGCCAGGATGCGCTCATAGGCCTCGCGCGGGCCGAGCGCGGTGCTCGGCGGCTCGATGCCGGCATTGTTCATCACCACGTCGACGCTGCCGAACCGCGCGGTGACGGCGGCGCGCAGCGCTTCGAGCTGGTCGGGTTTGGCGACGTCGGTTTCCTTCGCCAGCACGTCGTCGGCGCCGCCGCCTGCGACATGCGCCAGCAGCTCGGCGGCGCGGGCGAGGTGATCGGCGTTCAGATCAGCGATCGCCACTTTCATGCCGGCCTGCAGAAACCGCTTGGCGGCCGCAAAGCCGATCCCCGATGCGCCGCCGGTGACCACGGCGACCTGATCCTTGGCGATGGCGGGATGCGGCATGGCGGTCTCCTCGAGGCGGATGGCGATGCTCGGGAGATAGGCGCAGCGGCGGAGGACGCAAGCCGGCGGGACAAGCGGACTTTGATCGTCGTTGCGAGCGAAGCAATTCAGCGACGCCGTGCCCCTGGCTTCTGATCGCTTCGTCGCTTCGCGCCTCGCAAGGACGGGGAGAGCGCGATGTCAGACTGTTACCGCTTCTGCACGAACACTGTGCCGGCCGAGTAGCCGGCGCCGAACGAGCAGATCAGGCCGAGGTCGCCTGGCGCCATGTCGTCCTGGTGCTTGTGGAAGGCGATGATCGAGCCGGCCGACGAGGTGTTGGCGTAGTCGTCGAGGATGATGACGTTCTCGTCCCGCGTCGGATCGCGGCCCAGCACCTTGCGGCCGATGATCTCGTTCATGTTGATGTTGGCCTGGTGCAGCCACATCCGCTTCAGGCCGTGCGGATCGATGCCGATCTCGCGGGCGTGCTCGATGATCATCTCCGAGACCAGCGGCACCACTTCCTTGAACACCCTGCGGCCCTGCTGCACGAACAGCTTGTCGACGTTGTCGCGGCCCTCCGGCCAGGCGCGGTTGAGGAAGCCGGCGTTGTTGCGGATGTTGTTGGAGAATTGCGTCTTCAGCTTGGTACCGAGGATCGACCAGCCGCCGTTTGCATCATCGGCGCGCTCGACGATCGCCGCGGTGGCGACGTCGCCGAAGATGAAGTGACTGTCGCGGTCGCGGAAGTTGAGATGGCCGGAGCAGATCTCCGGATTGACCATCAGCACCGCATCGACCGAGCCGCCGCCGACGAAATCCGCCGCGGTCTTCAGCCCGAAGGTCGCCGACGAGCAGGCGACGTTCATGTCGAACGCGAAGCCGCCAAGGCCCAGCGCGTTCTGCACCTCGATCGCCATCGCCGGATAAGCGCGCTGCATGTTGGAGCAGGCGCACAGCACCGCGCCGATCCGCTCGCGCGGCTTGCCCCAGCGTTCGATCGCCTGCTCGGCCGCGGTCACCGCCATCTCGGCGAGGATCGACAGTTCGTCGTTGGAGCGCTCCGGAATGATCGGCCGCATCACTTCCGGATCGACGATGCCGGGCTTGGCCACCACGTAGCGCGACTTGATACCCGAGGCCTTCTCGATGAATTCCGAGGACGACGGCTGCAGCGGCTCGATCTCGCCGGCTTCGATCCGCGCTTTGTTCGCCGCGTTGAAGTTCGCCACATAGGTGTTGAACGCCTCCACCAGCTCGGCATTCGAAACGCTGTCGGGCGGGGTGTAGAGGC
>NZ_QTKI01000205.1:0-8395 GCF_010820945.1 Rhodopseudomonas sp. BR0C11 | reverse complement strand
TTACGACGCCGTCCGGGACGGCTGGCGCGCGCGACGTGGTGGTGACAACAGCCGGCGGCTCGGCCACCTCGACCGGCGGCTTCACCTACATCGCCGGCCCGACCATCGGTTCGATTTCACCCAGTGCGGGCCCGACCGCTGGCGGCACCAGCGTCACCATCTCGGGCAGCAATCTGTCCGGTGTCACGAGCGTGACGGTCGGCGGCGCTGCGGCAACTCTGGGCGCCAACACGGCGACGTCGATCGTCATCACCACCCCGTCCGGAACGGCCGGGGCACGAGACGTCGTCGTCACCACGCCCGGTGGCGCTGCGACGTCGACCGGCGGCTTCACCTACGCGGCGGCGCCGACGATCAGCACGATCTCCCCGAACTCCGGTTCGACCGGAGGCGGCACATCGGTGACGATCAGCGGCACGAACCTGTCCGGAGTGACCGCGGTTACCATCGGCGGCGCATCCGCGGCCCTCGGCACCAATACTTCGACGTCGATCGTGGTGACGACACCGTCCGGCACGGCCGGAGCACGCGACGTTGTCCTGACCACCCCGGGCGGTTCGGTCACAGCAACCGGCGGGTTCACCTACATCCTGTCGCCGTCGATCAGCTCGATCTCGCCGAACGCCGGCCCGACGGCGGGCGGCACGTCGGTGACGATCACTGGCACCAATCTAGCCGGGGTCACCGGGGTGACGATCGGCGGCTCACCGGCCACAGTCGGCACCAATACGTCCACCTCGGTCGTCGTGACCACGCCGGCCGGCACAGCCGGGGCGCGCGACGTCGTCGTGACGACCGGTGGCGGCTCGGCCACGGCCACCGGCGGTTTCACCTACGCGGGCCCGCCAACGATCAGCACGATCTCCCCCAACTCCGGCTCGACCAGCGGCGGCACCTCCATCACTATCTCCGGCAACAATCTCGCCAACGTCATTTCGGTCAGCATCGGCGGCGCTGCTGCCTCGCTCGGCACGAACACGTCCACATCGATCGTGGTGACGACCCCGAGCGGCACGGCCGGCGCACGCGACGTCGTCGTGACAACCGCCGGCGGATCGGTGACATCCACCGGCGGCTTCACCTATGTGGCGCCCCCGACCATCAGCTCGATCTCGCCGAGCTCAGGCCCGGCCGCCGGCGGCACGTCGGTGACCATCACCGGCACCAACCTGTCCGGCGTCACCTCGGTGACGGTCGGCGGAGCGGCCGCGACCCTTGGAACGAACACCGCGACCTCGATCGCGATCACGACACCCGCCGGCACCTCGGGCGCTCGGGATGTCGTCGTCACCACCGCCGGCGGCCCGGTCACGTCGACTGGCGGTTTCACCTATATCGCGGCCGCGACGGTGACGGCGATCGCTCCCGCCGCGGGCCCGATCGGCGGCGGCACGTCGGTCACCATCACAGGGACGAACCTCACCGGGGCGACGGCCGTGACGATCGGCGGGGTTGCGGCCACGAGCGTCACTATCGTGAGTGCCACCACGATCACGGCGACCACGCCCGCTCACGCTGCGGGCAGCGTCGACGTCGTGGTGACGACGCCCGGCGGCACCGCGACCGGGACCGGGTTCTACAGCTACGTCACCGGTCCCAGCGTTACGTCGATCAGTCCGGCGAGCGGCCCCGGCGCGGGCGGCACCTCGGTGACGATCACCGGTAACAACCTCACCGGCGCTACCGCCGTCAGCTTCGGCGGCACCGCGGCCACCGCCGTGAGCGTGACCAGCGCCACCACCATCACCGCAACGACTCCTGCTCATGCCGCAGGCGTGGTCGACGTCACCGTGACGACACCGGGCGGCAGCGGTACCGGCGCCGGCTTATTCAGCTATATCGTCACCACGACAACCACGACCCTCACCTCGTCGCGCAACCCCAGCGAAGCGGGACAGCCCGTCAGCTTCACCGCGACGGTGACGGCGAGCGGCTCCGTCCCGACCGGCACCGTGACCTTCACCGACAGCGGCGTCACGATAGGCTCGGTCGCTTTGTCCGGCGGCAGCGCGACGCTCACCACCAGCAACCTGACGGTCGGCTCACATACCATTCTGGCCGCGTTCATCGGCAACGCCAGCTACTCCGCCAGTAGCTCGTCGCCGCTGCTGCAAGCCGTCAACACACCCCAGGACAGTCTCAAGCTGCGCGCCATGCAGATCATCGCGAGCAAGACCATCGCGCAGACCTCCGGCGCTGCCATCTCTGGGGCGATCGACTCTGCGATTTCCGAGGGGTTCAACGACGGCGGCGAGTTGGTCGCACCATCCGGCACGGGCCTCCGCTTCAACTTCACCGACGATCCGTCGCAGAGCCGAACCGGGGCGGCCGACAGCGCCGTCGAGAGCAGCTGGTCACGGTCATACGCCCGCGACAACGGGCCCGGCCGAAGCTTCGGATTCGGCATGGGCGATCCGACCGGGCCGGGACGAGGCCGATCCCGCTTTGACGACACCTTCGCGGCGATAGATCGCAAGGCCGACATCACAAAGGTACCCGCGAAGGCACAGGTCGAGCCGAAGGATTGGCTGATGTGGGCTGAGGTGAAAGCGGCCGGCATCGGGCAATGGAACGCCAGCAGCAGCAGCTCGGTGCTCAGCGGAAACCAGGTCAATGCATTGATCGGACTGACCCGGAAGCCGTCTCCGGACTTCCTGATCGGCCTCGTCGGTGGTTACGAGACCTTCGACTACAAGTCCGGTACGCTCGACGGCAGGCTCAAAGGCGATGGCTGGACGATCGGCTCCTACGCGGCGTGGCGATCCGCCGCCGGGCTGCGCTTCGACATCGCCGGCGCCTATTCGGGGATCGGTTACGACGGCTCGGCCGGAAGCGCCTTCGGCAGCTTCGATGGCCGGCGGTGGCTGGTGTCGGGCGGCATCACCGGCACCACGGAGGCGTTCGGCTTCGCGATCGAGCCATCGGCGAAGGTCTATGCGCTGTGGGAGCGCCAAAACGCCTACATCGATTCCCTTGGCACTCCGCAGGCCCAGCGCGAGTTCTTCACCGGGCGGGCATCGGCCGGCCTCAAGGTCAGTTATCCCTGGATCTACAGCGCGACGCTGACGCTCGCGCCCTACACCGGCGTGTTTGTCGACTACTACTTCCTCGGCGACAACGCGGAGACAATCACGCTCGCGGGCGGAGCGCCGCTGGCTTCGGTGCCGCTGATGGACGGCTGGTCGGCACGGTTGACCGGAGGCATCGCAGCGCGGTTCGGCAACGGCGCGGCGGTCGCGGTCGGCGGCGAACTCGGCGGCCTGGGCGGCACCGTCCAGATCTGGACGCTCCGCGGCCGGGCATCCGTGCCGTTCTGAGAGAGCCGGCCGCGCAGCAACAGCGGGCCTCAGCTAACTAACCGGCGGGAACCCGCTGCCGCGCATCGCCGGCCGTCGCCGCGACCAGCACCGAGACGCTCAGTAGCACGCCGGCGAGCAGGAACGGCGCGCCTGGCAATGCGAACGGCGCGTTTGCGCCGATGAAATACGCAAAGATCAGCGTGAACAGGAAAGGCCCGATCAATTCCGCGATACTCTTGACGCTGGTCATCGCGCCCTGCAGCTGGCCCTGCTGGTCGGCCGCCACCAGCCGAGTCATCATCCCGGAGGTCGCAGGGCCCGCGATTCCCCATAGCGTCATCACCGGAATGCCGATCCAGAACAGCGCGCCGGTCGGCGCCAGCGCGTAGATCAGAAAGCCGAGCGCCCCGCCGCCATAGCCGATAATCTGTGCGTTGCGTTCGCCGAGCCGCTTCAGCGCGGGACCAACCAGGCCGCCCTGCACGATTGCAGTGCAGACGCCGACGAAAGCGAGCGCCAGACCGATCTTGGTCTCGCTCCAGCCATATCGATAGCTCGTATACAACACGAAGGTCGCCGGAAGCGCGACATGGGCGACCTCGGCACAGAACTCCACCACTGCCATCGCGGCGAGCCGGCTGTTGGAGGCGAGCAGCCGCACCGCTCCGACCGGGTTGGCGGACTTCCAGCGGAACGGCGAGCGCCGCTCCGGCGGCAGCGACTCCGGCAGGACCAACAGACCATACAGCGCGTTGCACAGGCTCAGCCCGGCCGCGACCCAGAATGGTAGTCGCGGATCGACGCCGCCGAGCAGCCCGCCGATCGCCGGACCGATGATGAAACCGAGCCCGAACGCGGCGCCGACCTTGCCGAACACCGCAGCGCGCTTTTCCGCCGGCGTGACGTCGGCGATGTAGGCGAAAGCCGTCGAAATACTCGCCGAGGTGATACCGGAAATCACCCGGCCGAGAAACAGCCAGCCGAGCGACGGCGCCAGCGCCATCAGGATGTAGTCGAGCCCGAGGCCGAGATTGGACAGCAGGATCACCGGCCGGCGGCCGAAGCGATCGGACAACCCGCCGAGCACCGGCGACGCGACGAACTGCATCAGTGCCCAGGCAGTACCGAAGAGTCCGTAGATCCGCGCCGCGTCCGCGGTGTTGTCGTTGGAGAAGCTCTCGATCAGCTTCGGCAGGATCGGCAGGATCATGCCGATGCTCAGCATATCGAGCAGGATGGTGATGAAGATGAAACCGACGGCGGCGCGGCGCGGCCCGGTCATGCCGGGCACCGGCGGCTGCTGCGCTGTGGCTTCCTCGGTCATGACTTGCGTTTACGCTTGTGGGCGAACGGATTGGCCTTCTCGCGCAGCGTGATCCGCACCGGCGTGCCGGGCAGTTCGAACGCGCCGCGCAGGCTGTTCACGAGATAGCGCAAGTACGATTCCGGCACCGCATCGGCGCGCGAACAGAACACCACGAAGCTCGGCGGCCGCGCCTTGGTCTGGGTGACGTAGTTCAGCTTGAGGCGGCGGCCCGAGACTGCCGGCGGCGGGTTCTGCGAAGTCGCCTGCTCGAACCAGCGGTTCAGCGCCGCGGTCGGCACGCGCCTGTTCCACACCGCATAGGCATCCTGGATCGCCTGCATCAGGCGGTCGACGCCCTCGCCCAGCATGCCGGAGGTCGCGACGATCGGCACGCCCTTGATCTGCGGCAGCCAGTGGTCGGCATCGGCGCGAAGCTGCGCGATCTGGCCGCCCTGGCGCTCGATCAGGTCCCACTTGTTGACGGCGATCACCAGCGCCCTGCCCTCGCGTTCGACGAGGTCGGCGATCCGCAGATCCTGCTCCTCGAAGCGGTGCTGCGCGTCCATCATCAGTACCACGACTTCGGCAAAGCGCACCGCGCGCAGCGCATCCGCGACCGACAGCTTCTCCAGCTTCTCTTCGATCCGCGAACGGCGGCGCAGCCCGGCAGTATCGAACACGCGGAAGTCGCGGCCCTTCCATTCGACCTCGACGGCGATCGAGTCGCGGGTGGTGCCGGCTTCGGGGCTGGTCAGCAACCGCTCCTCGCCGAGCAGCCGGTTGATGAAGGTCGACTTGCCGGCGTTGGGACGACCGACGATCGCCACCCGGATCGGCCGCGTCGCGATCGCCTCTTCGCTCTGGTCGGCGAGTTCGTCGTCCTCCTCGTCCTCGACCGGTTCCGGCAGCAGCGGACGCAGCGCGTCGTAGAGTTCGCCCAGGCCCTCGCCGTGCTCGGCGGAGATCTGCACCGGATCGCCGAGGCCGAGTGCGTAGGATTCCATCGCGCCGACCTCGCCGTGCTTGCCCTCGCTCTTGTTGGCGACCAGCACCACCGGCTTGTTGGCGCGGCGGGCAAAGTCGGCAAAGGCGCGGTCGTTCGGGGTCAGACCGGCGCGGGCGTCGATCACGAACAACAGCGCATCGGCAAGCGCGATCGCGGTCTCGGTCTGCTCCTGCATCCGGGCGGTGAGCGAGCCCTTCGGCCCCTCGTCGAGGCCGGCGGTGTCGATCAGCGTGAAGCTGAGATCGCCGAGCCGGCCTTCGCCTTCACGGCGGTCACGGGTCACGCCTGGCGCGTCGTCGACCAGCGCCAGCTTTTGGCCGACGAGGCGATTGAACAGCGTCGATTTGCCGACGTTAGGCCGGCCGATAATTGCGAGGGTGAAAGACATGGCTGATCCGTCGCCGAGAAGCGGCGGCCTGTCAATGTCGCTCGGGTCAGACCTTCGAGGCCGAAGCCTGAATTAGCGCTGGAAGCTGCCGCTCGGCAGCGGCGCCGGGAAGGAAGGAGCCGTTCCGGAGGATTGCGACTGCGCCGGCGCCGGTGCGGAGGACTGATCGTCGGCCGGCGGGGCGGTGACGCGGCGGCGCGACTGCTTGGCCGGCTTCGGCGCCGGCGGCACGGCGGCGGCGCCGCCCTCTTCCTCGGCGGCCGGTTCGGCGGCGGGCTCAGCGGCCGGCGCAGCCGGGCGGCGCGCCGCGGAATTGTGCCGGCTCTTGGAACGGGCGGCGGGCTTCGGCTTCTCTTCAACCGGCGCAGGCGCGGCCTCGGCGGCGGCCTGCTGGCGCTGCTGCTGCTCGACCTCGTCTTTGTACAGGCTCTTCGGCACGCCCTGCTCGAGGCCCGGCACGCCTTCCGGAAACACCGGCTTCCGATCGCCGGCGAGCTTCTTCTTCTGATCCAGGAAGTCGAACATGTCGGTCGGATCGAAGCTGCTCATGCTGCCACAGCCGGCCAGAGCGCTGGACAGCGCGACCAGCACGGCGAGTGGAATCAGGCGGTGCGACAGGCGCATGGATTATCTCTCACAATCTTTGGTGTCGCGGTCGCTCGAACGACGTCAGCTCTTGGTCGCGGTGGGCGGCAGCAGCGCCTGCAGCACATCGGCCCGGCTGCGCAGGCTGCCGGGGGTTTCGGCGTCGGTGGTGATCTTGTCGATCCACTGCCGGGTCGCCGCCACGTTGTTGGCCCGCCACGCCGCCAGCGCCAGCAGTTCGCGCGCGGTATGACGGAAGGCGCCGTTGCCGGATGCCACCGGCTCGAGGCGCTGCACCAGATCGTTGTAGCTCGCGGTCTCCAGCACCAGGTTGGCGGCGCGGATGCTGGCGAGTTCACGGAACGGTGCCGCGAGGCTGCGATCGGCCGCGATCTCGTCGTAGCGCTTCACCGCGGCTTGCGGATCTCGCGTGCCGATCTCGGCCGCAGCCCGCAGGCGCGCCAGCGTGCGATAGCCGGCAGGCGCCGACGCCGCGATCTTGTCGAACGCAGCCTCCGCCTCGGTGTGCTTGTTCTGCTCGGCAAGGTCCGCAGCGGCGACGAAGGCCGCGCCGGCTTCGGCCGCCTTCTTGGCCTCGTAATATTCATAGCCGCGCCAGGCGCCGACCCCGACCACGATCAGGAGCGCCCCGCCGACGATAACGATCGAGTACTTGTCCCACAGCCTCTTGAGCCGCTCGCGACGCAGCTCCTCGTCGACTTCGTTAAATAATTCAGACACTTGGAGATTCTTCCTGTCCCGACAGCGCAACAGCCCAACAGGGCCGCCGCTAGCCCATCCCTCGCCGCCGCGCGGGCGATACCCTAGCGTTATGGCGCTGGCAAGGCAAAGCGAGCCGGATCAAGGGGATACCTTGACCGGCGCGCACGCCCTGGCGGTCGCCTCACGCCTTCGACTTCATCCCGTAAACATGCTCCGGCCCCGGAAAAGCCCGCGAGCGGACTTCCTCGGCGTAGCCCTTGATCGCGGCTTCGATGCCGGGGCCGAGGTCGCCATAGCGCTTGACGAATTTCGGCGGCTTCGGCGACAGGCCGAGCATGTCTTCGAGCACCAAGACCTGACCATCGCAGGCGGCGCTGGCGCCGATGCCGATAGTCGGGATCGAAATCATCTCTGTGATCTTGCGGCCGAGCGGTTCGGCGACGGCTTCCACCACCACCGAGAACGCGCCGGCATCGGCGACCGCCTTCGCGTCGGCCTCGATCGGCGCCCAGCTCCCCTCCTCGCGGCCCTGCGCGCGGAACGAGCCCAGCGTGTTGATCGACTGCGGCGTCAGGCCAATGTGGCCCATCACCGGAATGCCGCGCTCGGTGAGGAACCTGATCGTCTCCGCCATCCGCACGCCGCCTTCGAGCTTCACGGCGCCGCAGTGCGTCTCCTTGAGAATCCGCGCCGCAGAGTGGAAGGCCTGCTCCTTCGACGCTTCGTACGAACCGAACGGCATGTCGACCACGACCAGCGCGTGCTGCGAGCCGCGCATCACCGCATGGCCCTGCAGGATCATCATCTCGAGCGTCACCGGCACGGTGGTCTCGAAGCCGTGCATCACGTTGCCGAGCGAGTCCCCGACCAGAATGGCGTCGCAATAACGATCGACCAGCGAGGCGGTGTGCGCGTGATACGAGGTCAGCATCACGATCGGATCACCGCCCTTGCGCGCGCGGATGTCGGGAGCGGTCTTCCGCCGGATCGTCGATTGAACAGACATGCTTAGGCTCCGAACACGGACACGCCGATAACGTAGGGATGGAAGACGAAGGCGAGCGCCAGATACCGCCCGAAGACGGCGA
>NZ_QTKI01000204.1:0-8422 GCF_010820945.1 Rhodopseudomonas sp. BR0C11 | reverse complement strand
GGCCACGGCCGTCTGCTGATCCGTCCCTCGGGCACCGAGCCGGTGATCCGGGTGATGGGCGAGGGCGACAATCACGACGTGGTCGAGGAAGTGGTCGACAGCATCGTCGATGCGCTCGGCAACGCGGCGGCTGCCGCCGCCTGAGGCCTGCTCCCGCCGCATCAGGCGGGGTGCAACGCTGCCATCGCAAATCCGCGCTACACACACGCAGCGCTCGGAACTAATTTATGAACGGTCGGCCAACGCGCCGGCCGTTCGTCGTTATTGCGCCCGCGAAGTCTGCGTCGGCGCCCCAAGCCCACCTCAGGAAACGCCGTGAACAAGCCTGTCACCGTCGATGCGGATATCGCTGCTCCGGTCAATCCGGCCGAGTTGCCGCTACCCGAGCTCACCAAGCCGGCGGCGCCCGCCGCGGCCGGGCCGGCCTATATCGTGCTCGGCGGCATCAGCTTCTCGCATTTCCTCAACGATACGATGCAGTCGCTGATCCCGTCGGTGTATCCGATCCTGAAGGCGAACTACGCGCTCGATTTCGGCCAGATCGGCATGATCACGCTGGCGTTCCAGTTCACCGCCTCGCTGCTGCAGCCGGTGGTTGGGCACATCACCGACAAGAAGGCGCAGCCGTTCTCGCTGGCGATCGGCATGGGCTCGACCTTCCTGGGGCTGCTGCTGCTCAGCGTCGCGCATTCCTACGCGGTGATCCTGATCGCCGCGGCGATGATCGGGCTCGGCTCGGCGGTGTTTCATCCCGAGTCGGCGCGGATCGCGCGGCTCGCCTCGGGCGGTCGCCACGGCATGGCACAATCGGTGTTTCAGGTCGGCGGCAATGCCGGCACCGCGCTCGGGCCGGTGCTGGCGGCGCTGATCGTTGTGCCGTTCGGCCAGCCGTCGATCGCCTGGTTCTCCTCGATCGCGTTCCTCGCCATCATCGTGCTGTGGCGCATCGGCGTCTGGTACAAGCCGCAGGTCGCCGGCAAGAAGAAGATGGTGGTGCAGCCGCATCCGCACGCGCCGAGCCGGCGCCGGGTGATGGTTGCGCTGGTCGTGCTGGTGGCGCTGCTGTTCTCCAAGCAGCTGTATCTGTCGAGCCTGTCGAGCTACTACACGTTCTATCTGATCGAGAAGTTCCAGGTCTCGACCCAGACCGCGCAGATCTTCCTGTTCATCTTCCTCGCCGCCACCGCGGCGGGAGTGTTCTTCGGCGGCCCGCTCGGCGACCGGTTCGGCCGCCGCTACGTGATCTGGTTCTCGATCCTGGGCATCCTGCCGTTCACCTTGGCGCTGCCATATGCCGGGCTCACCGCCAGCGCGGTGCTGACGGTGTTCATCGGGTTCATCCTGGCGTCGGCGACGCCGGCGATCATCGTGTTCGCCCAGGAGTTAATGCCGCATCGCTTCGGCATGATCTCGGGGATCTTTTTCGGCTTCGCCTTCGGCATCGGTGGCCTCGGCGCGGCGGCGCTCGGCCAGCTCGCCGATCATCGCGGCATCGACTTCGTCTATCAGGTCTGCTCGTTCCTGCCGGCGCTCGGCCTGCTCGCGGTGCTGCTGCCGAAGATGCCGCGCCACGCTCACTAGCGCAGCGTTGGGGCGGGCGTCGCTCTGATCCGCTCGATCACGGCTCCAGTTCCGATGGAACTGGAGCCGTTTTTTGTTCGTGCGCCGGCCAGTCGGATCGCGTTCGTCAGTAATGATTTGTTAGTCATTGCGGCGTCGGCACGGGGCTGGCGTTTGAAGTTGTTACCAGCGCAAAACGTTGCGACACCAAATATCAACCTTAAAAATTAGGGTTAAGTCGCGCTTAAGAAATTGATGGCATCGTTCGGTCTCATAGGTTTCCGGGTGTGGGGCCTTCGCAATTGATCATTGGACCAAAGGACGAAGCCAATGCGTAGCGTGAAGATTCTGATGGCCGCTGGAGCGGCTTCGCTGGTTGCCTCGGCCGCGATGGCGGCCGATATGCCGATTGCCCCGCCGCCCGCCTATGCACCGCCCCCGGTTGAAGATTTCGGTGGCTGGTACCTGCGCGGCGATATCGGATTCAGCAACCAGCAGGTCAAGGATCTGCGCTACGGGCGTGAATCGGCGTACTCGCAGCTCACGTCGTTCGACCAGCAGACCTCGTTCGACTCGGCCGGCATCTACGGTCTCGGCGTCGGCTATCAGTTCAATCCGTGGCTGCGCGCGGATTTGATCGGCCAATACCGTGGCAATTCGAACTTCAAGGGCACCGACCGCTTCACCGGCACCTCCAGCGGCGCGCCCTACAGCGCCATCGACAATTATGGCGCCTCCAAGTCCGAATGGCTGGTGATGGCGAACGCCTATGTCGATCTCGGCACCTGGTGGTGTATCACCCCGTTCGTCGGCGCCGGCGTCGGCGCCGCGCGGGTGACGATGGCGAACTTCACCGACACCGGCGTTAACACCATCCCGGGTTCGACGACGAGCTTCGCCAGTGCGCCGACCGCATCGAAGTGGAACTTGGCCTGGGCGGTGCACACCGGTCTCGCCTACAAGGTCAATCCCAACCTGACGCTCGAACTGGCATACAGCTATCTCAATCTGGGTGATGGCTATACCGGCTCGCTCTCGACTTACGATGGCCGGACCAGCAACAACAGCTTCAAGTTCAAGGACATCACCTCGCACGACGTGAAGCTCGGCGTGCGCTGGAATCTCGATGCGGGTCCGGTCTACGCCGCGCCGCCCCCCTTGATGCGCAAGGGCTGATCGTCGCCCTCGATCGTTTACAAGTATTAACGGCGCGGGAGCTTCCCGCGCCGTTTTTCTATGTCGGATACCTCGGGCGACAACGAAGAATTAAGGTTAACAGCCGATGATTGCGGTTGTGGAAAGGTTCGTCGAGGAGTGTAGCGATGCGTAGAGTTGTGGTGGCTGCGGCAGTCGGCGTGATGGCTCAGACGGCGTATGCGGCCGACATGCCGGACTACGGTCCGCTCCGCGGCGCGCTGGTGGAAACACCCCGAGTGGTCAACTGGGAAGGCTTCTATGTCGGCGGTCAGGGCGGCTACGGCACCTCCGACATGGACTTTACCGACGCGACCAGCAGCCTCGCCCACCAGCAGATGGTCCTGACCACCATCGAGAATGAATACAATATTTCTCGTTGGCCTGTGCTCGGCAAGAAGTCCAGCCATGGCAGCGGCTTCGGCGGATTCCTTGGCTACAACTGGCAATGGGATGACGTCGTGCTCAGCCTCGAAGCGAACTACATGCACGGTGACTTTGGCGGTTCTGATTCGGGCTCGATGGGACGTAGCTTTACGACCTCGGACGGCTATACCAACGGCGTGTATTACTCGGCGGCCGCGGCAATGAAAGTCAAAGATATCGGGTCGGTGCGCGCCCGCGCCGCCTATGCGTTCGGCAGCTTTCTGCCTTATGCGTTCGGCGGCGTTTCGCTCGGTCAGGCCGATATTGTCCGCACGGCTTCGGTCTCGGGTACGCAGGTCAACACCAGTGCCGCGCCCGGCTTTCAGAATATCGACTTCAGCGGCAGTCTCAGCCAGGTGCAGAACAACCACTTCCTTTACGGCTATGCTGGCGGCGTTGGCATGGACATGATGATCACGCGCGGCCTATTTCTCCGTGCCGAGTGGGAGTATCTGAAGTTCGCGGCGCCGATCAACACGGCGGTCTCCACCGTGCGCGGCGGTATCGGCTACAAGTTCTGATCTGACGTTGATGCACGCTCCGGCGACTGCTCGTCTCTGTCCGGAGACGCGAGGGCCTTCCGCGCATGAAGATCTACGGCGACCTCAACTCTGGCAACTGCCTGAAGGTGAAGTGGACCTGTGACCGGTTGGGTCTGCCTTATGCGTGGATCGCGATCGACACGATGCAGGGCGAGACCCGGACGCCGGCGTTCCTTGCGCTGAACCCGGCCGGGCAGGTTCCGGTGGTGGCGTTCGACGATGGCCGCTCGCTGGCGCAGTCCAACGCCGTCATCCGTTATCTCGCTCGTGGCAGCGACCTGATCCCTGCCGATCCGTGGCTCGAGGCCAAGATGGACGAGTGGCTGTTCTGGGAGCAGTACAGCCACGAGCCCTATATCGCGGTGTGCCGCTTCCAGATGGTCTATCTCGGCAAGCCGGCCAGTGAACTCGATCCGGACAAGGTTCGCCGCGGCCACGCCGCGTTGGCGCGGATGGAGCAGCATCTGGCGGATAACGAGTTTCTCGCCGGCGAGTTGTCGCTCGCCGATGTGGCATTGCTGGCCTACACCCGGATGGCCGAGCAGGGCGGTTTCGCGCTGAAGGACTATCCGGCCGTTCGAGCCTGGATTGCCCGTGCAGAAACCGGCCTCGGCCTGCCGGCCTTCCGTCCGTGAGTTGAGTGGCCCGATGAGCGCCGATCCCGCCGTCAAAATTCGTCCTGCGCGCCGGGACGATGTGTTCGCGATTGTGGCGATGCTGGCCGATGATCATCTCGGTGCCGGTCGCGAGAAGCTCGAAGACCCTCTGCCGGAGTCCTATTACGCCGCGTTCGATGCCCTGGAGCACTCGCCGCATATTCAGATGGTGGTGGCTGAAGATCACGACGGCCGTGTCGTCGGCTGTTTGCAGCTTGCGGTGCTGCCGGGACTGAGTTCGCAGGGGGCGTCCCGAGCGATCATCGAGGACGTTCGTGTGGCCCGTGATTGCCGTAGCCGCGGCATCGGCGAACTGCTGGTACGCTGGGCGATTGACGAAGCGCGCCGCCAGGGCTGCAAACTGGTCGAATTGTTTACGCATCAGAGCCGTGTCGATGCTCAGCGGTTCTACGTCCGACTCGGATTTCAGCCGTCGCATGTCGGCATGACGATGCGGTTTTGAATCGATTACTCCCCAGGCTTGTCATAACCCGGTATTGCTACTGAGTGGCAGTTTAACGGCGGGGTAACGGGCTCAATAAGATTCTACTCCGTATAAGAAGTGCAATTTCTCGGGGAGGAAGCCGGCCTGAGACCTGTCAGTTCAGGTTCCATCTTCAGGTTTCCATGATCAGGAGTGCACGACCGATGGCTCGGCCGCAGGTGAAGCCGACGGGCATCGAATGCCCGTTCGACGAAGATGAGTTGATCGTCTCCAAGACTGATATCAAAGGGCACATTACCTACGCCAACGATGTCTTCGTTCGTCTGGCAAAATTTCCGCGCTCGGAAGTGATCGGCGCGCCGCATTCGCTGGTGCGACACCCGGACATGCCGCGATCGATCTTCAAGCTGCTGTGGGACACCATCCAGGCCAAAAAGGAGATCTTTGCCTATGTGGTGAACATGGCGAGCGACGGCGATCATTACTGGGTGTTCGCCCATGTCACGCCGACGCTCGACGCCAACCGCAACGTCACCGGCTTCCACTCCAATCGGCGCAAGCCCGATCGGGATCAGGTCACCCGGATCGAGGCGCTGTATCGGCAATTGCACGACGAGGAGAATCGGCATCGCAACGCCAAGGACGGCATGCTGGCGGGCTACGCGTTGCTGATGAGCATGATCAAGGATCGGGGCGTCGAGTATGATGAGTTTGTCTTCTCTGTCTAAGGCGATGATCGCGGTCGCCGGTGCCGCCGTGGTCATGCTCGGCTTGGCCGCGGCGCGCATCCTGATCGGGCCGCTCGGCTCGGTCGTGGAGATCGTCGGGTTGCTGCTCGGTCTCGGCTCGATCGGTGTCGCGGCGTGGCTGCTGCATGGGGCCGCAGGCGCCGTCGGCGAGATTGCGGCGGTCGCCGAAAGTGCCGCGCATGGCGATCTCGAAGCGCGGGTGCAAGGTCGTCGCGACGGTGGTGACATCGGCAAGGCGCAGGCCGGCGTCAACAACATGCTCGACATCGTCGACGCCTTCGTCCGCGAGGCCTCCGCCTCGATGGACTACGTCAGCCAGGGCAAGACCTTCCGCAAGGTGCTGACGCGCGGCCTACCCGGATCGTTCAAGGTGGCGTCGACCACGATCAACAATGCCACCGGCGTGATGGATCGCCGGGTGCGGGACGTCGCCAAGGAGGCGCAGTGCTTCGCGGCCGGCATGGACAATGTCGCCAGCATGCTGGTGACCGCGTCGACCGGCCTGAAGGGTGATGCCGGCGCGATGGCCAATGCAGCCGAAGAGACCAGCCGCCAGTCGGTGAGTGTTGCTTCCGGTGCCGAGCAAGCCTCCGCCAACGTTCAAACGGTTGCCAGCGCGGCGGAGGAACTCACCGCTTCGATCGCCGAGATCTCGCGGCAGATCCAGCACTCGACCACCAGCACCCATCAGGCAGTCGATGAGGCTGCGCAGACCACTGACAAGATCCGGCAACTGGCCGACGCGGCGCAGCGGATCGGCGACGTCGTCAAGCTGATCAACGCAGTCGCGGCGCAGACCAACCTGCTGGCGCTCAACGCCACGATCGAGGCGGCGCGCGCCGGCGAATCCGGGCGTGGCTTCGCCGTCGTGGCTGCCGAGGTGAAGGCGCTCGCCAGCCAGACCGCCAAGGCGACCGAGGAGATCACCGCGCGGATCGGCGAGATGCAGTCGATCACGGAGGAGTCCGTGGGCGCCGTCGAGGCGATCAGTCGCCGCATTAGCGAGATCAACGAGGTGAGTACGTCGATCGCCTCTGCGGTTGAGGAGCAGGGCGCTGCGACGCGCGAGATCGCCAGCAATGTGCAGCAGGCTTCCGCCGGCACCGCGCTGGTGTCGTCGAACGTCGTTGGTATCAGCCATGCCGCCGACGATGCCGGCAAGATCGCGGTACGGGTCAACGGCGTCTCGGGCGAGATCGCCGGCCAAGTCGATCGGCTACGGAACGAAGTGCAGCGCTTCATCTCACAAGTCGCCTGATCGCGTTCGGCTGTTCCTGCACCTTCGCTCTAACTCGTGTGTGATGGCGCGGAACGACATTGCGCCGGCCTCCGTTCTCCCCTCACAGCAAAGGGAGAACGTCATGCAATCCAAGAACGTGTTGACCAAGAGTGGGGTGATCATCGCGGCCGTGCTGTTGGCGGCGTCAGGTTCATCGGCCCAAACCGGTGGCACCGGCGGCGGCAGCGGTGCCGGCGGCACTGCGGGCGGTGCGGCTTCGCCGGGCGGCATCAGCGCGCCGAGCTCAGTGCCTCCGAATTCCGGCCGTGGGGGGATTTCGTCGGCGCCGGGCGGATCAAGTACTTCCGCGACCGGAACCGGCATGTCCGGTACGACGACTGGATCGAACCTCAATTCGGGGACTAATCAACCGGGCGTTCCCAACACCTCGACGCCTGGCAGTATCGGCACCGGCGCGTCGCCGAGTGGTCTGCCAGGTGATTCCACCAGCAGCCCCGGCCATCCCGGGCAGGTCGGCAAGTAGCAGCTCGCCTGAACTCACTGATTCCAGCGCGCGTCGGCCGTTTCAGCCGGCGCGCTTTGTGCGTTCTTGCTCGTCATGGTCTCGTCGTATTTGCAGCCACGGCGCCGGCTTTCGAAAGTCTAAGCTGTCCGTGATCTCCCGGATGGCGAAGTTCCTTGACTTTCGAGGCCAAAGGACTATCCCCAGCAGCGGGAAACCTCTCCCCACCGAGAGGCAGCTATCTGGAAGGATAGACTATGACTGTAGCGAAGCCCGCTTCGCGGCCCAATGCGCCGCAATTCTCCTCCGGCCCCTGCGCGAAGCGCCCCGGCTGGTCTCCCGAAAATCTCAAGGACGCCCCGCTCGGCCGCTCGCATCGCGCGAAGGTCGGCAAGGCCAAGCTCAAGCTCGCGATCGACCTGACCCGCGACGTGCTCGAGGTCCCTGCCGACTACAAGATCGGCATCGTTCCGGCCTCCGACACCGGCGCCGTCGAAATGGCGCTGTGGTCGCTGCTCGGGCCGCGCCCGGTCACCACGCTGGCCTGGGAATCGTTCGGCGACGGCTGGGTCGGCGATATCACCAAGGAGCTGAAGCTCCCCAACGTCACCAAGCTCAAGGCTGGTTACGGCGAAATTCCCGACCTCACCAAGGTCGATTGCAACACCGACGTCGTCTTCACCTGGAACGGCACCACCTCCGGCGTCCGCGTTCCGAACGCCGACTGGATCAAGGCCGACCGTGAAGGCCTGACCATCTGCGACGCCACCTCGGCCGCCTTCGCACAGCCGCTGGATTGGGCCAAGCTCGATGTCGTCACCTTCTCCTGGCAGAAGGCGCTCGGCGGTGAAGCCGCGCACGGCATGCTGATCCTCTCGCCGCGCGCTGTTGCCCGTCTCGAGAGCTACACGCCGACCTGGCCGATGCCGAAGATCTTCCGCCTTACTAAGGGCGGCAAGCTGATCGAAGGTATCTTCCAGGGTGAGACCATCAACACCCCGTCGATGCTGTGCGTCGAGGACTACATCGACGCGCTGCAGTGGGCGAAGTCGGTGGGCGGCCTTAAGGGCCTGATCGCCCGTGCCGACGCCAACACCAAGGTGCTGAC